>JAVVPO010000064.1:0-14706 GCA_036655715.1 Cellulosilyticaceae bacterium
TTGCTATGGAAATAGGGGCAAGTGGCAAGGTTCTAAATAAGCTTTTTAGAGAGGCGATTACAACAGCCAAACTAATCAAAACACAAACAAAGATATCACAGTATCCTTTATCTATCAGCTATATAGGCATTAAGTTTCTAAAGGAAAAGATGGGAAGCCTAGAAGGAAAGAGTGCTTTGCTAATAGGTGCAGGGAAGATGAATAAGCTAGCACTGAATCATTTATATGAGCAGCATATAGGCAAGGTTTATATGGCCAATAGAACGCATCAGAAGGTAGCTGATTTGACAAATTTACATAAAGAACTTATAGCCATAGAGTATGAAAAAAGATATGAAATACTTCAAGAAGTAGACATACTTATTACATCTACGGCATCCCCGCATCTTGTTGTAAAACAGGTGGATATGCCAAATATAACCCATGAACTTTATATATTAGATAGTGCACTTCCAAGAGATGTGGAGGAGTGTGTAGGCGAAGATCTACATATTCATCTTTACGATATAGATGACTTAAAAGAGATATCCCATAAAAATAGTGAGAAAAGATATGAGATTGCTCAGCAGGCAGATAAAATTATTCTAGAAAGTTTGGAAGAATTGATAGGCTGGATGCATACGATTAAAATAGACCCGACGATTAGATCGCTAAATGAAAGATGTGAAGAGATAGAACAAGATACAATGAATTATCTTAAAAGAAAGATAGACCTTAGTTGTAAGGAAGAAAAAATAATAGAGAAGATGCTTAGAAGCTCCCTAAAGAGACTAATAAGAGAACCGATTAGTAATCTGAAAGAAATTAAAGATAAACAGAAACAAGAAGAATCTATTAAACTCCTAGAAGAGTTATTTGGTTTATAGAAAAGAGGGATACGGTGGAAATCATAGTTGGAACTAGAGGAAGTAAGCTCGCACTGACTCAGACAAATTGGGTGATAGAGCAGTTAAAGGCGGAGCATAGTGAGCATACTTTTACAGTGAAAATCATCAAGACAAAGGGCGATCTTATTCAAAATGTACCTTTAGATAAGATTGGGGATAAGGGAGTCTTCGTTAAAGAAATTGAGCAGCAGTTACTAGGCGGAGAAATTGATATAGCCATTCATAGTATGAAAGATATGCCAAGTGAAGTGACTACGGGATTAGAATTTGTGAAAACTCCAAAAAGGGAAGATAGAAGAGATGCCTTAGTCCTTCGGGGAGAGAATATTTGTGACCTTTCCCAGCTAAGAGAAGGGGCTATTATTGCGACGGGAAGTAAGAGAAGGAAATATCAACTGCTAAGTGTGAGACCAGATTTGTGCATCGTACCTATTAGAGGAAATATTGATACACGTATTAGAAAGATAGAAGAAGAAAATCTAGATGGCATTGTATTAGCCGCAGCAGGGCTTAAGCGATTAGGTTTAGAATTTAAAATAGGATATTACTTACCAGAAGAACTGATGATTCCGGCGCCTGCCCAAGGGGCATTAGCTATTCAGATTCGAAAGGACGATAGCAAAATCAAACCTATAGTAAGTCGTATAGAAAGTATGAATGATGAGATAGAAATCCAAGCCGAGAGAGCTTTCCTAAGTGGAGTGAATGGCAGTTGCAATATCCCTATTGGCGCCTCAGCAAAGGTAGAAGGTTGTCACATTGGTTTAAGTGGTATACTTGGAGATGCAGAAGGAAGAAAATTAGTTAGAAAATACATCTATAAGACTTTTGAAACAGAAGCAGATGCAAGAGCTATAGGGACGGAGCTAGCCAAACTTACGTTAAAGGAGCTTGAAAGCCATGAGGGGTAAAGTGAATTTAGTAGGCGCAGGACCTGGTGACTATGGATTAATGACACTTAAGGGACTGGCGTGTATTCAAGAAGCAGATGTAATGGTCTATGATAGGCTGGCTAATGAAGATTATTTAAAAGAAGCTAAGGTAGGGTGTGAATTCATTTATGTAGGAAAAGCTTCAAGCAATCATACACTGACGCAAGATGAAATCAATGAGGTTATCGTGGCAAAAGCCAAAGAAGGTAAAATCGTTACAAGGCTAAAAGGTGGTGATCCCTATGTATTTGGTAGAGGGGGAGAAGAAGGGGAATATTTATTGGAAAATGGGATTCCCTTTGAAGTGGTGCCAGGAATTACCTCAGCCATAGGTGGACTTTGCTATGCCGGGATTCCTATTACCCATAGAGACTATACTTCCTCGTTTCATGTGGTGACAGGGCATCTGAAAGATGATGAAAAGTCTAGCATTAATTGGAATGCTCTAGCACATATGGGCGGGACGATTGTCTTTTTGATGGGCGTATCCAATCTAGAGAAAATCTGTCATAATCTAGTGGCAGAAGGTATGTCTAGTGAGATGGATGTAGCTATCATTAACTGGGCGACTAGAGCAAATCAAAAGGTAGTAACAGGTAACCTAGGGACTATCTGTGAGGTTGCAAAAAGGGAAAAGGTCACTTCACCAAGCCTTATTGTAGTAGGGGAAGTGGTTAAACTAAGAGAGAAGCTAAACTTCTTTGAACAAAAGCCGCTATTTGGTAAAACGATTATGACTACAAGAGCAAGAAGTCAAAGCAGTAGGTTAAGGCAAAAACTTCAAGACTTAGGTGCTAGTGTCATAGAGTTCCCAACTATTCGTATAGAAGAGATTCAGCCCAATCAAGAGTTAGAACAAGCTATAGAAAGACTAAGTGACTATACCTACTTGATTTTCACAAGTCAAAATACAGTAGAAATTTTCTTTGAAAAGCTCTATGCTAAGGGACTTGATGCAAGAAAATTAAGTCATATGAAATTAGTAGCAGTGGGTCAGGCTACAGGTGATAGGATGAAAAAGTATGGGGTCATAGCGGATATTATTCCACCAAGATTTGTAGCAGAAAGCATTTATGAGACCCTTAAAGATAAGCTAACAAAGTCTGATAAAATCTTGATGCCAAAGGCTGAGAAGACAAGAGAATTACTAGGAAAAAGTTTGGCAGCTATTTGTGAGGTAAGTGAGGTTTGTGTTTACCGAACGGTCCTAGAAGAGGGACCAAAAGAAGAGATTTTAGAGAAATTAAAGCAAGGACAAATAGATTATATAACTTTTACAAGCTCATCTACAGTGACTAATCTACTGGAGCTCTTGGGCAAAGAAAATAGTGAGTTGCTTAATGGAAGCAAGCTCATTTCTATAGGCGAGATTACTTCTGAAACGATGGAGCTTATGGGCCTTCAAGTCTATGCTATGCCAGAGCAGTTCACATTGGATGAGATGATAACATGTATAGTGAGTGATAATTTAAAGTAGAGGGGTAAAAATCATGATAAGACCAAGAAGATTAAGAAGTAGCGCAGTTATTAGAAAAATGGTAAGAGAAACAGAACTAAAAGTAGCAGATTTCATCTATCCTTTATTTGTAGTAGAGGGAGAAAACATTAAAGAAGAGATTACGTCATTAGAAGGAGTATACCATTTTTCACTAGATAAATTAGAAGAAGAAATCAAAGAGCTTCTTGCTCTAGGAATTCACTCTATCATTCTATTTGGAGTACCAGAGCACAAAGATGAATGTGGCAGTGAAGCGTATAGTGAAGAGGGAATCGTGCAGAAGGCTATTGGGAAGATTAAAAGTATCGCACCAGAAATGCTTGTGATTACAGATGTATGTATGTGCCAATACACAAGTCACGGGCACTGCGGTATCTTGAATGATAAGGGGTATGTAGAAAATGATGCCACTTTAGAATACCTAAGTAAGATAGCTCTTAGTCATGTGGTGGCAGGAGCAGATATGGTGGCGCCATCTGATATGATGGATGGTAGAATTGGTCATATGAGAGGTGTGCTAGATAAAAATGGTTACGCCAGTAGTGCCATTATGGCCTATAGTGCCAAATACGCTTCAAGTTTCTATGGCCCATTTAGAGAAGCGGCTCACTCAGCGCCAAGCTTTGGAGATAGAAAGACGTATCAAATGGATAGTGCCAATACAGATGAGGCCCTTAGGGAAGTAGCACTAGATATAGAAGAAGGCGCAGATATCGTAATGGTAAAGCCAGCTCTTTCTTATCTTGATATTATCCGTAGAGTCAAAGATAATTTTAATATGCCAGTAGCGGCCTACAATGTGAGCGGAGAATATGCTATGCTCAAACTAGCCGTAAAATCAGGCGTTCTAGATGAGAAGGCTATTTATGAAAGTTTGATCTCTATCAAACGTGCAGGAGCAGACATTATCATCACTTACTTTGCAAAAGAGATAGCCAAAAAACTTCAGGAGGGATACTATGAATCACACTAAATCATCAGCTATTTATGAAGAAGCAGTTAAATATATACCAGGTGGGGTAAATAGCCCAGTACGTGCCTTTAAATCAGTGGGAATCGATCCTATCTTTATAGATAAGGCGCATGGCTGTAGAATTAAAGATGTAGATGGCAATGAGTATATTGACTATATTTGCTCATGGGGACCACTTATATTAGGTCATAGTAATGAGAAGATTACAGAAGGTATTGCAGAGGTAATAGCTAAAGGTACTAGCTATGGGGTGCCCACTCAAATTGAAGTAGAAATGGCAAAGATTATTGTAAAAGCCTACAAAGGCATTGATAAAATACGTATGGTTAACTCAGGGACAGAAGCAACTATGAGTGCCCTAAGAGTTGCAAGAGGCTATACTAAACGTAACAAAATCTTGAAGTTTGAAGGGTGTTACCATGGACATTCTGATGCACTACTTGTAAAGTCTGGTTCAGGGACCATTACTTATGGGGTACCAACTAGCCCAGGCGTACCGGAAGATGTGGTGAAAGATACATTGGTAGCAAGGTACAATGATATAGAAGGACTAAGAAAAGTCTTTGCAGAGAACCAAGATAGGATAGCAGCTGTTATTGTAGAACCTATTAGTGGGAATATGGGGGTGGTACCAGCAAAGAAAGCCTTTTTAGAAGAACTTAGAAGGCTTACAACTGAGCAGGGTACGGTGCTAATCTTTGATGAAGTCATTACAGGATTTAGAATAGCCTATGGTAGTGCAAGAGAGTACTTTGACATCGTACCTGATATGGTGTGCTTTGGAAAAATCATTGGCGGCGGATTACCAGTAGGCGCTTACGCCGGAAAAGAAGAAATTATGAATAGGGTATCTCCAGTGGGGCCTGTGTATCAAGCAGGGACATTATCAGGAAATCCACTAGCTATGTATATTGGTAAGAAGCAGTTAGAATATCTGAGAGATAACCCAGAAGTGTATAAAGAACTTGAAGAAAAAGCACTTTACTTAGAAACAGGTATCAAGAAAAATTTAGCCGAGTTAGGGCTTCATTATACGGTAAATAGAGCAGGGTCACTTGTGTGCTTATTCTTTACAGAAAGTCAAGTGACAAACTTTGAAGAAGCGATGACTTGTAATATTGAAATCTTCAATAGATATTTCAAGGCACTTCTTGAAGAAGGTATCCTTATAGGACCAGCGCAGTATGAAGCGTTATTTTTATCTACTGCACATACAAAAGAAGATTTGGATCTAACGATTAAGGCAATGTATAAGGCTTTGAAAGTGGCACATGATTTATAAAAGACATTGGTAAAATACTAAATAAAAAGAGGTAAGCCATGTATCCAGCGATGATTAATATTACAGATAAGCTGATGACTATAGTAGGTGGTGGCCGGGTCGCTTATAGAAAAACAAAGGCTTTTCTTGAATTTGGTGGAAGAGTAAGGATTATTTCACCTCTATTTTCCAAGAAGTTTGAGGTGCTAAAGGAGAGCGTTCAGCTACTAGAAAGGGAACATACAGAAGAAGATTTAAATGAAAGCTTTATAGTGGTAGCAGCAACAGATGATGAGAAAATTAATAAGGGGATAGGGGAGTATTGTGAGGCTAGAAGGATTTTGTGTAATGTGATAGATGATATTCATTTATCTAGTTTTATCGTGCCAGCCTATATAAAACAAGGAGATTTGGTGATTAGTGTATCAACGGGCGGCAAAAGCCCCTCACTGGCAGGAAAGATAAAAAAAGAACTTAGCGAAAAATATAATGAATTATATATTGAATATTTAGATATATTGGGTAGAATAAGAGAGAGAGTTATAGCAAGCTATGATGATGAAGATAAGAAAAAGGAAATACTTAATCATCTGGTAACTCTAGATATAGAACAACTTAAGGTATATGAACAAAACTTATACAAATAATAACTTAACTTATGGAGGGGAACCATGAACTTTATTGGACTTGATACAGCGTTAGAATTAAGAGTAGCAGAAGCATTGGCATTTCTTAAAGTGAATCATGTTTTAGACAATATTGAAGTAAGCGTATTAGATGAAGAGGCGAGTGACTGTATTGAAATAGGAAGAGGAGCAAGTTGCTATATCAGATATAAAGAAAAACATCATTTCTTTAGAGCACTGGGTCTATATATCCAGTTATCTAAAGGATTTACGCTGGATTTTGAAAGAGCAGAAAAAGAAGTGATTAAAAAGTGTGGACCGATGATAGATTGCTCTAGAAATGCAGTTTATAAGGTAAGTGTGCTCAAAGAACTACTGCTTAAATGTGCGATGATGGGGCATAGTGAGTGTATGCTTTATACAGAAGATACTTATGAAGTAGATGATACGCCTTACTTTGGTTATCTAAGAGGAAAATATCTTAAGTCTGAACTTAAAGAGCTAGATGATTATGCAGATTCATTAGGGATAGAGCTTATTCCTTGTATTCAGACACTAGCGCATCTTAACCAAACGCTAAGATGGGATTATACCAAAGAAATAAGAGATATTGATGATATCTTCTTAGTCGGGGCAAAGGAAACTTATGACTTAGTAGAGAAGATGCTGGGGTCACTTAGAAGTGTTTTTAGAACTAAAAGAATACATATCGGTATGGATGAAGCTTATGCATTAGGGCGAGGAACATACCTTGATCACAATGGATATAAAAGCCATTTTGATATTATGATACAACACTTAAAGAGTATGGTAGATCTTACTAAAAAATATGATTTTAAACCTATGATATGGGATGATATGTTCCAAAGGGCGCCTGGAGAAGGGTACAACACGCAGATGATGATTGATCCTAAAATTACAGAGCAAGTACCTGATGAAATAGAACTTGTATATTGGGACTATTATAAGGAAGATACTGCGCATTATGATGTAGCTTTTAAAAGAAGACAAAGCTTTGAGAATCCGATTATCTTCGCAGGGGGAATATGGAAGTGGGCAGGACTTGTGCCTAGTTATGAAAAAACCATGGCAACGACTTTGGCAGCACTTAAAGTATGTAAGCAACATGGGATACAAGAAGTCATTGCTACACTTTGGGGAGATGATGGCGCAGAAGTGCCACTTGGGACCTGTGACTTAGGACTCATACTCTTTGCAGAGCATAGCTATTCTAGTGAGGTAAGTGAGAAGTGGCTAGATGAGAGATGTCAGTTCTTTACTGGTCTTGAATCTGGTGACTTTATGGCAATGGAAAATGTTGATTTGTTGCCAATGATAGAAAGACCTAATGTCAAAGTAGTTAATCTTTCTAAGGCATTTTTGTATCAAGACATCTTGCTAGGTGCATTTGATAAGCATGCAGAAGGGTTAGAGCTGAAGCCACATTACTTGGCATGTGCCAAAATGTATGATAAATTAGCTGAAAAAGGGAAAGCTTATGGCTATATCTTTGAAATGTACAGAGAGCTTAGCTTGGTGCTAGCTAATAAGTACGACTTAGGCATTCGTCTAAGAACAGCTTATCTAGTAGGAGATAAAGAAGAACTACAGAATCTGCTAACTACGACTTTTAAGGAAGTATCAAGAGACTTAGAGAAATACCATCAAAGCGTAAGAAAGTTCTGGTTCAAAGAATGTAAGGGGCAGGGACTTGAAATATTGGATATTCGTATATCAGGAGTCAAGGGTAGAATGGAAACAGCAGCGATACGTGTGCAAGCTTACATTGATGGAGAGATAGAGGAGATTGAAGAATTAGCAGATGATAGATTGCTGTTTGATAGGCATGGTGGCGCTCAGTTTTGTAATCATAATCAGTATGTGTTGATTGCTTCACAGAATGTGTTTAGCCATAATTATATGCAGTTGTAGGTAGGAAGGACTCCAGGGAAGAGTGGGTAAAGGCTACGTTATCTATGACTTGGAGTCCTTCTTTTGGTTAAACTGAGTAATTTGTGAAAAGCTAGAGGTGCTTTTATATGAATGGCGTAAACTTTAGAGATAAAACCTACTATAAAAGTCTTGAAAAATTTTTGGGTGTATTAAATAAGGTTGTCTAATTCAGATGACATTGGGTATATTATTTATAAATGAGTAAAAGCAAAAGCGACGTTATTTTAAATGGAATAAGATTTAAAATAAAGTTAAAGTTTTACAGATAGGAAAAAATAATATAAGATGTAAGTATGGTTTTAGTATTATTTGTTAACACTTAATATAATAATAATAGAGCGAATAAGTGTAAAAACTAATAGTACACAAAAAAATGAGGTGAAGAACTATGCAAGAACAAGATCGTAGCAATCAGGAACTCAGAGAGCAACGTAAGAAAAAAATTATGGAGCTTATTAATAATCCCGATTATCAACCAATGAAGATAAAAGAATTGATTATAATCCTTAATGTAGCCAATGAAGATAGACCTATCTTTGAAGAATTAATTGGTTCATTAATTAAAGAAGGAAAACTTCTTCGTAACAAACGTGGTAAATTTATCACACCACAAGTTCTTAATATGGTAACAGGAACTTTCCAGGGACATCCAAAAGGTTTTGGGTTCTTGGTATTAGAAGAAGATGAAAAGGATATATTTATCCCAGCAGTAGGGGTGAATGGTGCGCTACATAAAGATAAAGTTATGTGCCGTATTACAAGACCTGCAAAAGGTGAAAAACGTGCGGAAGCAGAAGTTGTTCAGATATTAGAACGTGGACCACAATGTATCGTAGGAACTTACGAGCAAAGTCAGAATTTCGGATTCGTAGTACCGGATGAGCAAAAATATGCTAGAGATATCTTTATCTCTAGAAAACATGCAAAAGGTGCAGTGACAGGTCATAAGGTGCTTGTAGAAATTATTGACTGGGCAGATGAAAAGAAAAATCCAGAAGGTAAAGTTATATCAGTACTCGGACATGTAAATGACCCTGGAGTAGATATCTTATCCATTATTTATCAATATGATTTACCAACTGAGTTCCCAGAAGAAGTGATGGCTCAGATAGAAAATGTCCCAACTGAAGTGCCAGATAGAGACAAAAAAGGTCGTACAGATCTTCGTCATGTACCAATGGTGACTATAGACGGAGAAGATGCTAAGGATTTAGATGATGCTATCTCTTTAGAAAAACTAGATAATGGAATGTATAGATTAGGTGTACACATTGCTGATGTAACACACTATGTTACAGAGCGTTCAGCCATTGATATAGAAGCTTTAGAGCGTGGAACAAGTATTTATCTTGTAGATAGAGTTATCCCAATGCTTCCACATAAATTAAGTAATGGTATCTGTTCACTAAATGCAGGAGTAGATCGCCTAGCGCTTACTTGTATGATGGAGATTGATTCAAATGGTAATGTGATGAATCACAAACTTATGGAGACGGTTATCAAGATTGATGAACGTATGACTTACACAAATGTAAAGAAAATCTTGGTAGATCATGATGAAGAGCTTCAAAACAGATACAGAGATTTCGTACCAATGTTTGAAATGATGGAAGAGCTAGCAGCTATTCTTAGAACAAAACGTATGAAACGTGGCGCAGTAGACTTTAACTTTGAAGAGACTAAGATTATCTTAGATAAGAATGGCGTACCAGTAGAGCTTAAAGCTTATGATAGAAACGTAGCCACACGTATTATTGAGGAGTTAATGCTTGTATGTAACGAAACAGTGGCAGAAGATTATTTCTGGCAAGAAAAACCTTTCGTTTACCGTTCACATGAAGATCCAGATCCAGAGAAGATTCTGGCTTTATCAGAGTTTATGAATAACTTTGGTTATACAATCAAAGGAAATACTAAAACGCATCCGAAAGACTTCCAAAAAATATTAGAAACAATAGAGGGCAAACCAGAAGAAGGCATTCTTAGTCGTTTACTTCTTCGTTCTATGAAGCAAGCTAGATATACACCAGAATGTAATGGACACTTTGGACTTGCAGCCAAATACTATTGTCACTTTACTTCACCAATTAGAAGATACCCTGACCTTCAAATCCATCGTAATATAAAGTACAACTTACATGGCAAGTTACAAGGTAACCAGGAAAAGACATTAAGCAATCATATGGCAGAAGTGTGTAAGCAATCTTCACTAAGAGAGCGCCGAGCAGAAGAAGCTGAACGTGAGACTATTAAGCTTAAAAAAGTTCAATATATGAAAAAATATGTTGGAGAAACATTTGAAGGAGTTATTACAGGAACAACTTCATGGGGGATTTATATCGAATTACCAAATACTGTAGAAGGCCTTGTTCATGTAAATGAAATGGATGATGATTATTACATCTATGATGAAGCAGGACATAGATGGATAGGCGAACACAACAAAAAAACTTATAGACTAGGGGACAAGATAAACGTACGTTTAATTAAAACAGATGTTATGACACGTACGATAGACTTTAGACTAGCAGATGAAGAAGAGGAAGAATAAAAAAGAATGAGAAAAAGCCCATATATTAACGAATATATGGGCTTTTTGTCGAGCGGAATTTTGCAAATTATAATAGAATAATCTGGCTGAATGTAAAAAAATGTAGTATACTTAACGAATAAAAATAAATACTGTCTATTAAGAGGGGTTAATCTATGTACTAGCATTGTATGTGCTAAGTAAGAGCCCTATTGATACCAAGAAATATTAATGGAGTAGAAAGATATGCCAAATATAAAAAAAAATAAAGAGGAGCAAATCAATAACATAGTATCTGTCATAAAACTAGTATCATTACTATTTTGTGGGATTATTTTATTTAAATACATATTAGATAATGAAAGTAAAACAGATATTATAGAGTATGCTACAATAACTTCCACAGGAATTGCTATGTGTGTTATATTACTAATCTATTGTATGTGGACATTTTGGACAGTAAAAGGTCAGAAAGTAGAAGGTATAAAAGGTAAACAAGCTATCGAAAATATTATTTTTATAGGCATATTTTTATTTATGATTCTTCTATCGGGAGGATATACTAGCAACTATAAATTTCTATTTTTATTTCTTGTTATAGCAAATACTATTCAGTCAGGTTTAAAACATGGGATGATAATAGCCTGTATATCATCTATATGTATATTATTAATAGATCTTATTGGTTATCGTGGGGGAGCGGTTAATACTTATTTCGAAGATGACCTTGCTTTAGCAGGTGTATTTATTTTGACTGCATGGCCATTAGGATACTATGTACAAGTAGAACAAGAGTATATAGAGCAACTAACAAAACTAGCTAATTGTGATGGATTAACAGGCGTATATAATCATCGTTTCTTCCATAATAAATTAGCAGAAACAATGGAAATAGCTAGAGAAAATAACGAGCCACTGAGCATACTTTTTATGGAGATAGATGATTTTAAGTACTACAATGACTTAAATGGGCATCAAAAAGGTGATGAAGTCCTTAAAATAATAGGTAAGCTTCTCAAAGAAGTTGTAGGAGATAATGGAATTGTCACGAGATATGGCGGAGAAGAATTTGCAGTCATCCTACCGAATGTAGACGGAAATAGTATGGAGATAGCAGAAGATATTAGAAAATCAGTAGAAGAAACCTATATTATAGGCCAAGAAAATCAGCCGACAGGTAATATTACCATTTCAGTTGGTATTGCGACCTACCCAGAGAATGCAGCAAGTCATATAGAACTCATTAAGAGCGCTGATGATGCACTTTATAGAGCGAAGTTCTTTAATAAAAATAGAGTAAAAGTTTATAGTTCCATACTAGATGATCTAAAAAAGGATTTAGATGAGGAGCAAGGAGATATAATTACTTCTATTAAGACACTGATAAGTGTTATTAATGCTAAAGATAAATATACTTACGGACATAGTGAGCGCGTCGTTATTTATAGCAAGATTTTTGCTGGAAAAGTGGAAATGAATGAAGAGGATACAAAACAGTTAATCTATAGTGCCTATATGCATGATATAGGGAAAATTAATATTCCAGAAGATATACTCAATAAAGGTGAGGAGCTTACGCGTGAAGAATATGAGATAGTAAAAAAACATCCAAGACAAGGGGTGGAAATTATTCAAACAATAAATCCCCTAAGTGAAATGAGTGCTATCGTCATGTCTCATCATGAACGCTATGATGGTAAGGGATACCCAGAAGGGCTAAGAGGCGAGGAGATACCTAGGCTAGCTAGAGTATTGAATGTGATTGATAGCTTTGATGCGATGACATCTAATAGATCTTATAATAAGAAAAAAAATTACAAAGAAGCATTCCAAGAATTAAGACAAGAAAGTGGCACGCAGTTTGACCCTGAGATAGTCGAACAGTTTATCGCAATAGTGATAGAAAATAAAGAAGAGTTAAAGGACATTAGTTAAAAGTAATAAATAGTTTACACTTGAAAAAATGTAAGAATGTGTTATAATGACTTATGCACTCATATAAAAAGAAAGGAAACAAGTAGCATGGCAAAGGATCGTAATGCATATAAACTCATAGCGCAAAATAAAAAAGCATACCACGACTACTTTATCGAAGAAACTTACGAAACAGGTATTGTACTTGTGGGGACAGAAGTGAAGTCTATTCGTCAGGGTAGCTGTTCTGTTAAAGAAAGTTTTATTCGTATTCAAGATGGTGAAGCTTTTATCTTCAATATGCATATTAATCCGTATGATAAGGGTAACATATTTAACAAAGACCCGCTTCGTATACGTAAGCTACTACTTCACAAACGAGAGATTAGTAAAATCGTTGGAGAAGTTTCCATCAAAGGTATGACTATAGTGCCACTTAAAGTTTACATCAAAGGTAGTTTAGTAAAAGTCGAAATTGGACTTGCCAGAGGTAAGAAGAACTATGACAAGCGCCAAGACATTGCTAATAAGGATGTTCGTCGTCAAACCGAACGAGATTTCAAAATTAAGAATATCTAAATCTGCCATTACCAGACCACGTTGTTAGTGAAACCCTTTTGTGCTTGCCTAGTAACCCTATGTGAGCCGGACATTATACTTTACGGAGTATAGCTGTTCTATAAGGGGGTGTACTGGTTTCGACGGGGGTCTCGTATGTTGGGGCAGCCATCCGTAGTGCGCTGGAGTCTACGTTAAAAGCTGGCATTTAAATTAAACGCTGAAAATAATTTAGCAATCGCTGCCTAAGTTGCAGCAGTCCGCCTAAGCTCCCCGCAGCTTAGATCCGGGCTTCGACTAGCGGGCCACTCTCCTACCTAAGCTTTGCCGTAACGAGAGAACTCATGAAGCTACTGAAACCAATAGCCTGTCATTAGGCGATTGGTAGAGGGAATGTTAAAATAATGAATATGATGGTAGAGACCACGATTTACGGGCTTTCGGACAGGGGTTCGATTCCCCTCACCTCCATTAATGAAACCCTCGAACTTAGACAACTAGGTTCGGGGGTTTTGGAGTTTTTAGAGATAGTTATAGAAGTTGAGATGAGTAGAAAGAAGTAATAGATGAGTTATAATGATATAAGTGAGGAGCGAGTAATATGAGTATGGATAAACAGGCACTTATAGAAGCCCTTCAAGATATGGAGGATTTTGCATTATTAAAAAAATTGGATTGTCCGCCTATTTACTTATTGGGAGGATCAGCTTGTATCATAGAGGGATATTTAGATAGAGCTACACGTGATATAGATATTCTAGATTTGGAATACTCTTCACAGATAGGAAGGCTTTTAAGGGTACTAGGAGATGTAGATTATCTTGATATGATGCTAACAACTTTAGCCGAAGATTATAAGCAAAGAGCAATACGTGTAGAGGAAATTAAGAACCTAGAAATCTATGCTTTAAGTAGAGAAGATATCATCGTAACTAAGATCGGTAGATACTCAGAAAAAGATAAGGAAGACATAACAGAATTATTAAAAAAATGCAATAAGGAACAAATGAATAGGCTAATAGATAGGGTTAAAGAGAGACAGAATTTAAGTGCTAAAGTCAGGAAATATTTTATAGAAAACATAGAGAAATTTAGGAGGGATTTTAATGTATAGGATGCTACAAAGGAATCTCAAGGGTTATTTTAGTCTATATGAGCAAGGAGAGGCAAAGTATAGGTTTCAAATAGTAGAAGTGCTACAAGGCTTAATGAGTAAAGAACTATATGATAAATGGAAAAGTGAAGAACCGGAAAAGTATCAAGAGGTCAACAATATAGTCTATCAGATTAAGGAATATGTTGGACAGTTTCCAAGATTTGAAACATTAAGCTGGGACTTGTGGGGGATGGATTATGAGGCAATTAAGAATGAAAAATTTTGTAATGAGCATTTGATAGAGAAGTTAAAAATCATTAATTTATGTTTAGGTGGATCCTATTTGGAATAATAGATAGATGTTTAGTACGTTAGTTGATAGAGGAGAAACTATTAACTAACGTAGTTTTTATTGAAGAAACTTTTAGGGATTTTAATTTCTAAGTGCCTGGTCTAACGCCACCTTCTTTGGAAGTTG
>JAVVPO010000065.1:0-14659 GCA_036655715.1 Cellulosilyticaceae bacterium
TACACTTGCTAGAAAATAAGAATACTATTAGTTACAAAATATAAGTTGTTTTAACAACATCAAGAAAAGGAACATGGGTAGATTACTTATCTACCCATGTTCCTTTTCTTGATGTCTCTGTTCACGTATCTATCTACTCATAAATCTTTCTATTTCGTCTACTGTCTTGATAATGCTCTTAGAAAGATTATCACATCCATTTTCTGTTACTAGGATATCATCTTCTATACGAATGCCTATCCTTTCTTCTTCAATATAAATTCCCGGCTCCACAGTAAGTACCATCCCAGGCTTAAGTTCACCTTTTCTTGACCCTACATCATGTGTATCTAACCCAAGGAAATGGCTTACCCCATGATAATAATACTTAGCTACATCACTTTCATCCTTGACCATTTCAAGTTTACTTAATTCTTCAAAATAAATTTCTTTTACTATCTCATCTAATCTACTAAACGATGTACCCGGCTTGATTGCTTCTATAACAGCAGCCTGCGCTTTAAGCACAATATTATAGAAAGTCTTTTGCCTCTTACTAAACTTACCACTTACAGGGAATGTTCTTGAAATATCTGCATTATAATACTTATATTGAGCACCTAAATCAAATAAAATCAGACTGTCTTTTTCAATCATACTATCATTACTTTCATAGTGAAGTACCGTTGCATTTTTGCCAGAAGCCGCAATAGTCTTGAATGCATAATCTTTAATCCCACTAGATTTAAGGACAAAATCAAAACATGCTTCTAATTGATATTCATAAATGCCAGCTTTAGCATTTTCCATCAAAGATTTGATGCCCTCATCAGTTATATGAATAGCTTCCCTAAGCGCTTCCACTTCTTCATTTGACTTAATCTTACGAAGCTCTGCTATAGTAGGATATACATCCTTCACTCTAATCTGTGGATATTTATCTTTACACTCTCTCGCAAAGCTTTGCACATAAGTTATTTCCTCGGCCCAACTATCTCTTTCTAAATCAAAATAAACACACTCTACTTCATCGCCACGTAAACAGTTATGGAGCGCCCCTGTAAAGTTTTCTACATGTTTAATCGTTGTTATCCCTGATATCTCTTTTGCCTTTTCTTCACTAATTGTTTCTCCTACCCATTTAGCTCTAACAGGATCAGCCTTTTTTATAAACAAAGTGCTCTCTTGCACTTCATCTACCTTCGATAAGATTATCATGATATTTTGTTCTTCTATACCACATAGATAATAAAAGTTTCTATTTATCGTAAATGGATATTTTTCATCTGCACTTTTCTTAGGTGCTTTACCTGAAAAAAGTACTGCCATACTATTATTCTCCATATGAGCAAATAAATTTTGTCTATTTCTTGCAAAAAACTTTATGTTCATATTTTCTATTCTCCCTCTTCTATTATAATACCTAGTAGTTTAGCAAACTCAATTGCTTGTACGTTAGTTACCTTGATGCCTGCTAAATCACCGAGTTTAACCTTAATACCTTCTATATTACATGTACTTAAATTCAGTCCCTTCATCCTTACTCCTGCGAATTCCGCTTGTTGCATGAGGCATTCACTAAACTCTACTTTATTCAAATTGCATTCTCCAAAGTTAGCTCGTCTTAAATCACACTCTCTAAAACTTACTTCTTTCAGCGTATTGAATCCAAGATTCAAATACTCACATAGACACTCACTAAATACACCATGCTGAATCACACTCTCTGCCAAGTTGCTTCCAATTAGCTTACAATTTACAAACTCTACTCTATGAAAACTAGCCTCATCAAAGTTTACATTGGATAAATCACAGTTTTCAAACCTTACATTCCTTACCTCTAAGTGATTGAAATGAACATCACAAAAAATGATATTTTTCAAAATACATTCTTTGATAAGCACATACCTAGCTCTTACTTCTTCAATATAAAAATTGTTTAACTCGCAGCCTTCTATTTCAGTCTCATCTTGAATAGCATACTCTAAGCGATCTAGCCTTCTTAAGTTTGTACCTATACAAGGCCCTAACACTTCTTGTCTTTTTATCTTTTGCATCTTATTTTTCATAGTTCACCTACCCATTTAATACTTCACATAGTTTAATCAAACCTTCTCTAAATCGCTGATCATCCTCAGTAGTTCTCTTCTTAGGTCCCTTAAGTCTTTCTCCAGACTTTCTAGCAACTTTAGCCACATGCCTTCTAAAAAGCAACTGATCAATATTTCCCTCTGTATACACAAATCCATTTTGATTAATCCCATACGCTCTTTTAGAAAGCACCATAGCCGCTAGCCCATAATCTTGAGTCACTACGATATCCTGCTTTGCTACCTGATTTGCAATAACAAAATCTACAGCATCCATGCCTTTTTGCACAAGTATTGTCTTAGCATACTCTCTCTCTATCATATGAGAAGTATCACAAACAATCACAACCTCCATCTTGAACTGCTTAGCAACCGCTATAGTCACATCAACTACCGGGCATCCATCTGCATCTATTAATATCTTCATACTCTCCCCCTAAGCTGTATCCATTCTACTTTCTTATTTCTCTATTATATCACGAATCCCCTCCCTCATTTTCATTTTTTTCTCTATTATCGTTGTATATACAAAATACTTTCTATATAATAGTTTTGTATCATATATTGTATATGACACTCTTATACCGCTAACACTATAGCTTATAGGCTTTCATTCGCACTTGCTATAGTATGAGCAAACTTGTGTTACAACACCAATCCTAGCTTATCTCTTGATAAGTCAGGTTTAAATAAATCATACTAGAACAAGCGCAACTGCTAGTCAGTGTGCATTGTACAAGGAGGTTAAAAATGAATTATTTCAAAAAATCTTTAAAACTCATGGCTATGCTTTGCATGAGCTTTACATTCTTAGTAGGGTGTAGTGCCGTATCAAATCAAGCTGAAGCTGCACCAAATCTTAGAACTACCCAAGAACCTAATACTGCAACGACAGAACTTACTCCTATCAAAGGTGGTATTGTACGCACAACCATTAGTTCTGAGCCAGATAATCTAGACCCCCATTTATCAGCAGCTGCTGATACTGAAGCTATTATGAATAATGTTTTTGAAGGACTCGTAGGCTTTACGCCTGATGGTGAATTTGTTCCTAGATTAGCCGAAAGCTTTGAGGTATCTAACGATGGTCTTAATTACACTTTTGTCATAAGAACCGATGTTAAATTCCATAATGGCAACCCCTTAACAATTGATGATGTCCTTTATTCTTACAATAGACTTTCTGGGCTGAATGGAGAAGCCGCTTTATCCTCTAAATTTGCCAAGGTAACGCAAATAGAAAAGCTAGATGATCACACGATTCGCTTTATACTTGCTGAGCGCTCTGCTTCCTTCTTATCCGCTTGTACTGAAGCTGTTATTCCAGCAGGCTATACAGAACAATCTTCTCAGCCAATTGGTACTGGTCCATTCCTATTTAAGACCTACGTCCCTGGACAAAAAATCGTCTTAGATGCAAATAAGACTTATTACAATACAGACCGTATGCCTTATATTGATACCATTGAATTCCGTATTGTATCTGATCCAAACAGTACATTACTCGCTCTTAAATCAGGTGATTTAGACTTAGCTGAGATTGATTATAACAACGTACTTACTCTAGGTCATGATTACAATATTTTTTCTAATCCGCAAAACATGGTTCAACTTATGGCACTCAATAATGAAGTTGCTCCATTTGATGATGTAAGAGTGCGCCAAGCTATCAATTATGCTATTGATAAGGATGTCATTGTAGAAGGGGTTGCAAATGGTTTTGCTACCAAGCTCTATACAACAGCTAGTCCTGTTATGGCGTTCTGGTACAACGACCTCTCTGCAAGTGACCCTTATCCTTATAATCCGGAGTTGGCTAAAGCACTCTTATCAGAATCTGGCTATCCTAATGGCTTTACAACCACTATCAAAGTGCCTTCTAACTACCCCTTCCACATAGATACTGCTCAGGTTTTGGCAGATATGTTATCTCAGGTAGGTATTACACTTAATATCGAACTTATTGAGTGGGGGCAATGGTTAGAAACCGTTTACACTAATGGTAACTACGAAACAACTATCGTAGGCCTTGCAGGCAAATTAGAACCTCATGAAATTTTTGTTCGTTTCCAAAGTGACTATGCAAAGAACTTCTATCATTTCAAAAATGCTGAGTATGATACGCTTATTAGCCAAGCTAATCTAGAAATAGATAATACTAAACGTGCCAAGCTCTATAAACAAGCTCAAAAATTAGTGGCAGATGAAGCAGTCGCAGTATTTCTTACAGATCCCCACTTAGTAAGAGTCTCTAAATCTGACCTCTTTGGTTATACGCCTTACCCTGCTCCATACTTTGATGCAACGACACTCTATTACGTAGCGCAGCAGTAGGTGAAATGATGAACTTTTATATAAGAAAAATATTTTCCTTACTAACAACTATACTCCTTGTATCCCTCATTACTTTTTTAGTCTTTCAGATCCTTCCTGGTGACCCTGTAACGATTATCTTAGGTCCTGATGCCGATCCACTCCAAGCCCAAGCGATGCGTGAAAGCTTAGGTCTTGATGCGCCTTTGTTCGTAAGATATATTGACTGGATTAAAAATGCTATTAGAGGTGATCTCGGCTTATCTATCCGCTATAACCAGCCTGTTAGCCAGCTTATTCTCAGCCGTATTCCGGTTACGACTTCTTTAGCCTTTATGTCCATTCTTCTAACCCTTGCAATAGGTCTTCCTCTTGGCACCTATATCGCTAGAAAAAATGATTCTTTAGCTGGAAAAGTGGTTTCTATCTGTTCTCAGTTAGGTCTTGCTATCCCGTCCTTTTGGACGGGAATCCTACTTATCCTCCTATTCTCCGTTACACTAGGACTTCTTCCTAGCGGAGATTATATGCCTATGTCCGAAAGTTTTATAGGTTGGTTATCTAGGATTATTTTGCCTAGTATTTCTATTGCCATAGGTACCTCTGCCGTACTCATTAGATATCTTCGAACGGCTATGCTAGACGAAAGTACTAAACTCTATGTCCAGACCGCGCGTAGCAAAGGTTTATCTGAAAATGCTGTGTATACTAAACATATTTTTAAGAATGCACTGATACCAACTATCACCATCCTCGGTTTGTTGGTCATTGACATATTAGGTGGCAGTATCATTACAGAAAATGTTTTTAACATTCCCGGGCTTGGAAACTTAATTGTAAGCTCCATTAATAGCCGGGATCTTCCTTTGACCCAGGGATTAGTTCTTTATCTTGCTACCATCGTTGTAACGTTCAACTTTCTAGTAGATATACTATACTCCATCGTAGATCCAAGAATTCGTATAAGTTAGGTGAAGAGATGAAAAAAAGAGACTTTAATCATATAGAATTATATATCGGAGCAGTTATCATAGGTCTTATTGCTCTTATGGCAATCATTAGCTTATTTTATACCCCTTATGACCCTAACAAAATGGATTTGGTTAACAAATTCCAAACACCATCCGCTCTTCACCTACTTGGTACGGATCAATTTGGCAGAGATGTTCTTAGTCGCATTATGGTTGGTTCAAAACTTATCTTTTTGGTAGGTGTATCCTCTGTAGGCATCGCACTCATTATAGGTACCACTTTAGGTGCTCTTGGAGGATATTACGGCGGCTTACTCGATGATCTGCTTATGAAAGTCATCGAAGCTAATTTGGCTTTCCCCGGAGTCCTTCTTGCCCTCATGCTTATCTCTATCTTCAGCCCAAGCATATGGATTATCATTCTTGCACTTAGCATTATGAATACTCCTCGCTTTACAAGGGTTGTGCGTAGTGGATACATACAATACAAGCATGCTGAATTCGTCGAGGCCGCTAGAGTAACAGGTATTAGTGACCTACGCATTATATTAGTTCATATTCTTCCTAATATCTCATCCTCTATATTAGTAACCTCTGCCCTGTCCTTTGGCACTTCTATTCTATCAGAAGCAGGCCTTAGTTACTTAGGACTTGGCTTACAGCCGCCTCATGCAAGTTGGGGGAAGATGCTTAATGAATCCCAAGGTTTTATGTTACAATCACCTCTCACAGCAATTATCCCAGGTGTTCTTATTACCTTAATTGTATTAGGCTTTAATCTCATTGCCGATGGACTTAGGAAAAAGCTATAAAGGTAGAGTAGAGAGGTGAAGTTCTCGAACTTTATCTCCTTCAAAAAAAAAGAAAAAGGCAGAAGCTAATATTAGCTTCTGCCTTTTAATAATCTATTATAGATTATGCTCTTGTAACGTTTTCTGCTTGTGCGCCACGAGGACCTTTTGTAACTTCGAAGTTTACTTTTTGTCCTTCTTCAAGAGATTTAAATCCATCTCCTTGAATTGCTGAGAAATGTACGAATACATCGTCTCCATCTGCTCTTTCAATAAATCCAAAACCTTTTTCTGCGTTAAACCATTTTACTGTACCTGTCATGTCGGTACCTCCTAATATGAATTTCTGCAAGTTCAATGAAATAAAAAATTCACGTACTATTACAAATTACATTGAGTACTGTATATAATCTCTAATAATATGTGATTTAAATCAACACATCAAGCTATAGACAACTACTTAATACTTTTACAGTATACCTCATGTCAGATAATTTGTCAATATATATTTAATATTGTATTTATTTCCAATCTTTCTCCATATTTTCTCACTATTGATTTACTTTAATCTGTGTCCATATATAATCATATGCGCGTCTTACATCAAGTGTTAAATCCACATACAATTCACTTAAGTCCATCATTTCTTTTGGCATATAGGCATTAGGATTGTTTCTTACATGTTCTTCCTGCTCTAATCTAGCTTCTTTGTTTGCCGTAGTATAGCCAATCTCATCAGCTATTCTTAATGCACTTTCTTTATCAGTGATAAAGTTAATAAACTTTTCAGCACCTTCAACATTTACTGCATCGGCTGGAATACATAGACTATCAATCCAGAAGTTTACCCCTTCTTTAGGTACGATATAAACTAGATTTGGATATTCATCTTGAAGGTTCAGTCCTTCACCAGACCAAATCATATTGATAGCCGTTTCTCCTCTTTCTATCATTGTCGTTCCATTATCAACACCATATTTAGGATCTACTAATTCTCTTTGCTCTAGTAAAAGTTCTTTAGCCTCTTCAAGCTCCTTAGGATTATCTGTGTTAAGTGAATAACCAAGTTTCTTTAGAGCAGCGCCTATCGTATCTCTATACGTATCAAACATAAAGACTTGTCCTTTATACTTCTCATTCCATAGTATATCCCAGCTATCTACTTCCTCTGTCACCACATTTTTATCATAAATTAATCCTACAGTTCCAAACATATAGGGTACTGAATATTTATTATCTGGATCCATATCTAAGTTTAAATACGTCTCATCTAGCTGAGCCATATTGGGTAGGTTGTCCTTATTAAGCTCTCGAAGAAGCCCCGCTTCCATCATTCTTGGCATTAAAGCATCTGAAACTAAAATAACATCATATTTAGCCCCGCCAGTAGCAATCTTCTGATACATTGTATCCATATCATCAAAAGTACCCATCTTCACTTTTATACCATATTCTTTCTCAAATTGTTTGAGTGTTTCATCGTCTATATTTGCTCCATAATTGAAGAAAGTTATTGACTCTGAGCTCCCCCCACTACACCCTACAAATAACATACCTGCTACAAGTAGGCTGCTTGCTAAACTTACTAATTTCTTTAACTTATTCATATTGATTATTTATCCTTTCATTGTGCTTACTACATTAAAGTATGTTCTCCTTATGGCATTTTATCCTTTAACTTTATCATTATAATATATTATGCCTAGCAGTTAAAGGATAATTATTATTTAGTCGGTTTTTTTCTCTTTAGATAGCACTCCTCATTCAACTACCTTTTTATACAAAAAAATAACCAAGTACCATTATTAGTACTTGGTTATTTAGAAGTATTTCATAAGCAACGCCTTAACTTAATGACATCTGATTTATCTCGCTGCTTTTTCTTTATTAATAGCGTTCTACGCCTTCAATACTTATACGTGCATGTACTAAAGGACTAAGTACTGGTTTTTCATCTGCTATTATAATAGCTTCCTTTAATGTTGCTTCTGCTTTTTGGATACGTGCTTCTTCTGAGGTAAGAAGAAGTGCAATCGTATCACCTTTTTCTACCTTCTCACCGATTTTAGCTTTCAGTATAATCCCTGCAGCATAATCAATTTGGCTTTCTACAGTTTCTCTTCCAGCCCCTAGAAGCATGGCTGCAATACCACACTCTTCTGTTTGCATATGAGAAATGTATCCACTCTTTTCAGCTTTCATCTCGTGCACTACTGCTGCTTTAGCAAAGTTATTTGTATCTTCGATGACTGATACATCTCCGCCTTGTGCCACTACCATAGCTTTAAGCTTTTCAAATGCTGCACCGCTTGCAATAGCTTCTTTAGCAAGTGTTTGACACTCTTCTAATGTGCCTTTTTCTGCAAGATATAGCATGTTCCCTGCAAGTATGATACAGATTTCTGTAAGGTCTTCTGGACCATGACCTTTAAGTGTATGAATAGCTTCAATCACTTCAAGTGAATTACCAATAGCAAAACCTAGTGGTCTATCCATATCTGTAATCATAGCGATTGTTCTTCTTCCTACACTCTCACCGATAGATACCATCTCCTTCGCAAGTTCGATAGAATCATCAAGAGTCTTCATGAATGCTCCACTACCTGTTTTTACATCAAGTAGGATACGATCTGAACCTGCTGCAATCTTTTTACTCATAATACTTGCTGCAATAAGAGAAACATTATCTACTGTTGCTGTTACATCTCTTAGTGCATAAAGTTTTTTATCTGCTGGTGCTAAGTTTCCTGATTGACCGATAACACTTACACCTACTGTATTGACTATATCAAAGAATTTATCTCTTGGCAGTGCAGTTTGCATGCCTGGGATAGCTTCCATCTTATCTATTGTTCCGCCTGTATGACCAAGTCCTCTACCAGACATTTTGGCTACTGGTACACCACAAGCTGCTACGATAGGTGCAATAACAAGAGTTGTTTTATCACCTACACCACCTGTACTATGCTTATCAACCTTAATCCCTTTGATTTCTGAAAGGTCTACCATATCTCCCGAATGTGCCATACATTCAGTAAGTTTAGCTGTTTCTTCCGAAGTCATCCCTCTAAAGTATATAGCCATTAATAATGCAGACATTTGATAATCTGGAATAGTTCCTACAGTATAGCCCTCTACTAAAAATTGAATTTCCTCATTTGTTAGTGCATGACCATTTCTTTTTTTCATAATGATGTCATAAATTCTCATTGTAATTACCTCCTGGGTAGAATATACCTGTATCTTTATTATATCTCATTTTATGGTTAACTACTACCACCTATTACTCCCATTCTTTAAATCAAAAAAGGTTATCACATGAATTTTTATCCATACAATAACCTCCTTAATTTTATTGGTTTCACCTATTATTCTTGAATTGTAATAGGACTAGATACAGCCAATAACTCTCCATCCGCTGTATAAACTTCTACACGGTAAAACCCTTTAGCTTCTGCATCTATTCTTCCCGTATATTTATCTCCCATAACCTTCTCTTCTAACACTACGCCATCAGCTGTTACAACTTTTACAATACTACCTGATTTCAAGTTTTTAACATCTACTTTAAACTTAACAAGTTCATCTATCTTCGCAGAATCTCCCATCATATACTCTTTAGCTGTAATTTTAATAACAGGACCACCCTCTGCTTGTGTGGCAAAGAAATGATTCTTACCTATAGCATCTGCAATAGCAGCTTCATCTTCTCCCTCTGTATAGACACCATAGAAGCCTAGTCCATCACTACCTTCTATTTTATTTTCTTCTGTGGCAGCTGTCATAATTAATTTTAGACCTTCTTCTTTTTCTGCTACTGGCGCACTAGTCTCTACTGTAGGTGCTTCTGCTACTTTTTCTACCTCTTTTGCTTCAGTAGGTGCTGTAGCTTCTACTGGATTATATTCTTGTGGTACATCTGCCTTACTACAAGCACTCATACTCACAACGATACCTACTAATGCTAATACAGCAAAACTTTTCTTCATCATTTTCATCTCAATTTCCTCCTATTTCTTTTAAATTTATTTTATATATGATCTTATTTTAATTTATATTTACTCTAGTAAATCATTTATTATAATTTTTATTTATTTTATATTATATTCCATATAATGAATTAAATCAACATTAATATTTCATTTTATCTGTATCTTTATCTAATAATTCTAATATTTTCTATATAACTGAATAATACTTATTTTTTC
This sequence comes from Cellulosilyticaceae bacterium, assembly GCA_036655715.1. Classification (GTDB taxonomy): domain Bacteria; phylum Bacillota; class Clostridia; order Lachnospirales; family Cellulosilyticaceae; genus JAVVPO01. The sequence continues at coordinate 10,353 of JAVVPO010000065.1, forward strand.
ATTGCATTCTCTCTAGTTATCAGATGTCAAAAAAAGCCCTATAGGCATACTCATACCTGCAGGACTTTTCATTCTTAATCATTATCATGTGACTTTAGTTATTTACTTACTATTATTTTTATTCTTCAACAACAATCCTAAAGTTATTTTGTGCCCATGTTGCTCCTTGAAGAACTTCTTCTGTTGCTATAACTGCTGCTACTGGTCCACCTATACCCATGCCCCGACTCTCGTCATCTTTAAATTGTTCAGAACTAAAATCTAATTAAAATTATACGCTGTAACGATTGGTTCTCTCTTCATCGTTTCATCTTTAAAGTATTCATATAGACAAATCCCTAAATAACTCCCCGTCACATTAATAACATTATCAAATCCCAAATTTTGTAACGCCATCACCGCGTTATAACTTCTTTGACCACTTCTGCAATGAATATAAACTGGCCTATCTTTTGGTACTTCCTCTATTCTTTCCCTTATCTCACTAAGAGGGATATTCTTAACCCCTTTAAGGTGACCTCTATCATATTCTACTTTTTCTCTTACATCAATAAAGGTTGCTCCACTTTCTATCAGTGGTCTTACCTTATCCACATTAATCTGCTTAAAATCTCCTTTAAGTAGATTAGACCCTATATAACCTGCATAGTTAACTACATCTTTAGCCGTTCCAAAAGGTGGTGCATAGCATAGTTCTAAATCTCTTAGATCCTCTACAGTTCCTCCAAATTTAATAGCTGTCGCTATCACATCTATTCTCTTATCCACATTTCCTTTTCCGATAGCTTGTGCGCCTAGTACTTTGCCACTTGGTACTTCAAATAATAGCTTAAAGTGCATTGGGTGACTATCTGGCATAAGGCCTACTTTATCCCCTAGAATAATGTTAACTACTTCATATGGTATATCTAGTTTAAGCACCTCAATGAGATTTTCATTAAGGCCTGTAGATGCACCATTATAATCAAATACTTTAATCGCCGAACTTCCTATATATCCTTTATTCGGAGTTACCTTCCCATTAATATGGTCCGCCACTGCCCTAGCTTGCTTCTGAGCTGGACCTGCCAAAGATAGTTTTGTCATCTGATTCGTCAATGCATGTGGTACTTCTATAGCATCGCCTACTGCATAAATATCTGAATCATTGGTCAAGTAGTTCGCATCTACTTTAATCGCTCTTGTTTCACCTAATGCTATCCCAGCTTGAACAGCCAACTCAGTCTCAGGGGTTACTCCGATCGCAAGCACTACAGCTTCAGCTTCTACTCTTTTGCCAGACTCTAAGATCACTGTATCCTTCTCAAAACAAGATACCTTATCACTTAAAATCACTTGAATGCCATGATCATATAGTTCTTTATGGAATAGCTGTACCATATCCTCATCAAAAGGCCTAAGTATTTGATTGGCTGCTTCTATTAAAGTAACTTCATGCCCAGCCACCCTTAGATTCTCTGCTACTTCAATACCTATATATCCTCCACCTACTACAGCTACCCTCTTCACCTTGTTCTCCTGAATAAACTCCCTAAGTTTTGCTATATCTACTACGTTTCTAATCCCAAAACTATGCACATTCTCTATCCCCTTAAAAGCTGGTAAGATAGGTTTTGCCCCTGGTGATAAAACAAGCTTATCATAGCTTTCTCTATACATTTCTCCTGTTAAAGTATTCTTTACCTCAACCTCTTTCGCCACTCTATCTATGGATACAACTTCATTATTCACTCTAGCCTCTATCTTATACTGAGTTATAAATTTTTCAGGATTCATCAGAACTAGACGGTTTGCATCCTCTATCATGCCGCTTAAATGATAGGGTAATGAACAATTAGAAAAGGATACATGTGGTCCCTTTTCAAACATAATAATCTGATCTGCTTCACTATGTCGTCTTAATCTTGCTGCTGCGGAAGCCCCACCTGCTACCCCACCTACAATCAAAATCTTTCTACCCATAACAACTCACATCCTCTTCATCTATTTTGAACTCTTTAATTCTTCTTAGTTCCTGTGTAAGCACCCATTCCATCCTTTACATTAATTACTTGAAATCCTTTTATATTCTTTTAATCTTACACTAACAGGCTTCATATCAATCACTCTCTTCATGCATATTATTATGCCTTATGCTGTTACATCTAATCGCAATGTTGGATGATCTACAAGTTCTCTTAGGTTACCTTCATAAATAAGCGATAAGTCCTTATGTTTTTTAAAATCCCCCGCAGTTGTACATATAGGTTCCTTATCAAGATGCAAAATATCTGTCTCACCTAATATATAGGTTGCAAACTGTGAACAAAAGTATCTATTTTTCGGTTCAATTTTCAGTTTAAACAAATAGCCTATAACCCCTACAAAATTATATTTATATTTTTCTTTTTCAGCGTAATACTCTTGCATCCTATTATAAAGCATCGTATACTTCTCATCTGTTGTTTCTAACTCATACACCTGGCATTCCGTCTGTGGAAACTGATCAGTCCACTTGATATAATCTTCCCTCATAAATCCACCTATAAAAGGATTTTTTATATTTCTTCTACTAAAACTGTATCCAAACTTAAAATCATTTGAAAATAATATAGATACATGGGCATAAGGCTCTCTTGTATAGGACTTGATAAGTGTACAAAACACACTCTCCGTCTTAGTTAACATGATATATAATTTTTTCATGGTAATCCCCCGTTAAAATTATTCATTATCTACCCTTTATTATAGGGGATACGGCCCACAACTTAAAGCAAAACTTCATATTACCTTCATATTCCTATTTTAAATTTCATAGCTTAAGCGTATGAACTCTTCAATGTCCATCACCTTAGTTACATCAGCAATTTTATCTTTACCCGTAAGGGCTAAAAGTTCTTCTAACTTAACTCTTCTTATTTTTCTGTCAATTGATAGTAATTTATTATTTTTATTCATTTCACTATTAAATGCATTATAATGATAAATTCTTAATTTGTAAATTGATTTTTAATAACCTATAATGATAGAGAGGTTAAAAAATCTGTTTAAAAGGAGATTTATCATGTTAAATTTTGCTTTTCATAATGCTACTAAATTAGTGTTTGGTAAAGATACAGTAGCAACAATCGGTGAACATATATCAGCTGCTGGTATTAATCATGTATTATTACTCTATGGTAAGAATTCGATTAAAGTAACAGGTGTCTATGATACAGTTGCTAAATCTTTAGAGGCACACGGTATTAAATTCACAGAACTTAGTGGTGTAAAGCCTAATCCAGTTCTTTCTAAAGTGCAAGAAGGTATTACTTTAATGAAAGATCATAGTATTCCAGCTATTTTATCTGTAGGAGGCGGAAGTACACTGGATTCTGCTAAAGCTATAGCTGCTGGTAGTGTCTATGATGGTGATGTGTGGGACTTCTTCGAGCGCAAAGCACCTATTACTTCAGCACTTCCTGTCTTTGCTGTGCTTACACTTTCAGCAACTGGTTCTGAGATGAATGGTAATGCCGTTGTGACAAACGAAGCAGAGGGCAAGAAGTGGGATATTAGTTCTCCACTTGTTTACCCAAAAGTATCTATTCTTGATCCTTCTATTCAATCCACTTTACCAGCTGTTCAAACAATGAATGGCGCTGTAGATGCTATTAGCCATGTATTTGAAAATTACTATAGTGGTACACCTCAGACAGATATGACTGATGCACTTTGTGAGGGTATTATCAAAACGATTATCAAGCATACTCCTATTCTTATAGAAGATCCAACCAACTATGATTCTAGAGCAGAACTTGCTTGGGCAGCTACCCTTGCACTTAATGGACTTACTTCAGCAGGCCGTCAAGGTGACTGGGCATCTCATGGTATGGAACATTCCTTATCTGTATTTAACGATATTGCCCATGGCAGTGGCCTTGCTATCCTTATGCCAGCTTGGATGAACTATGTTTATAGTGCAGATACAGCTAAATTTGCTCAGTTTGCAACCAATGTATTTGGTATTACAGAAGGCACGCAGGAAGAAAAAGCATTAGCAGGTATTGAGGCACTTAGAGACTTCTACCGTTCTATTGGTGCACCTACTACACTTACTGAAGTTGGTGTAACAAAAGCTGATTTAGATACTATCGCGGATAATGCTGGGATGTCTACTCCGATGGGTAACTTGGTTAAGTTAGAGCGTGATGATGTTTATAGGATTTTGGAATTGGCACTTTAGGTTGTAGAAGAAGGTAGATGGGGTAAGTAAGGGTTCGCCAAAAAGGGCGAGGGATATGTCCTCCAGCTTCTATTCTCATATTTGCCAAAAATCTAAGCCACCT
>JAVVPO010000066.1:0-14277 GCA_036655715.1 Cellulosilyticaceae bacterium
GTTATAAATTTAAAATAGTCCTAGATTGCAGTTATTATTCTACAATCTAGGACTATTTTAAATTTATGTTTTGGGGTTTAATTTAGAATACAAATATCTATATACAAAATCTTAGGTAATACTTTACTACTATTATTTTAATAAGTTAATGGTAGTATCAATCACTTCTGGTGCACGCTTGAATAAGAATTCACCTTTTCTTACTGAGCTTACAATACCTACACGTTCACAGATAGCATCAAACTCATTTGTTGCATTTAATACAACAAAGTTAGCATCTTTTCCAGCATCTATACCGTAAGTATCTTGGATGTTTAAAGTTCTAGCACCATTGATAGTAATTAAATCAAGAGCATTGTTAATTTCTTCAAAAGAGAGCATATGAGAAATATGTAAACCTGAATCTAGAATATTCATAAGATTACCATTTCCTATTGGGTACCAAGGGTCTGATATTGAGTCTTGTGCAAAGCATACGTTGATGCCAGCATCGTTTAGTTCTTTGACTCTAGTTACACCACGACGTTTTGGATAAGTATCGTATCTACCTTGTAGATGAATATTTTCAGTTGGACAAGCTATAAAATTTAATTTTGATAGACCTAAAAGTTTGAATAGCTTAAAGGTATAGGCATTGTTATAAGAACCCATAGCACATGTATGACTAGCTGTTGTTTTATCACCAATATCATTCATGTACGCATAAGTTGCAAGAAGTTCAAGGAAGCGTGATTGTTCATCATCTGTTTCATCACAGTGTACGTCAATTAGCTTGTTATATTTCATAGCAAGTTCAACGGTTTTCTTGATAGACTTCTCACCAAATTCTCTTGCAAATTCAAAGTGAGGAATAGCGCCTACAACATCTGCACCCATTTGAAGAGCAGTCTCTACAAGTTTATCACCATCTTTAAATGAGTACATACCCTCTTGTGGGAAAGCGATGATTTGAATATCAACGATATCTTTTACTTCTTCTTTTAATTCAAGCATAGCTGTTAAGCTAGTGAATTTAGGATCAGTTACATCAACATGAGTTCTAATGTGTTGGATACCTGTTAAAACTTGTTTTTTTAATGCAACTCTAGCACGTTCTTTTACCTCAGAAACAGTCATACTATTTTTGAATTCAGACCAACGTTGAATACCTTCAAATAAAGTTCCTGAATTATTGCTAGCACCTGGTGTGCGAGCTGTATATACATAATCAAGGTGAATATGGGGTTCTACATAAGGAGGAACAACTAGCTTACCTCCAAGATCAATTACCTCAGTATTTGGATATTTTTCTCTTAAATTAGGTGTAATTTCTTTGAACTTGCCATCTTCTACAAGAATATCAGTTATTACATCATTGCCCTTTAATTTTGCATTTACGAATAGTGTAGATTTCATAATTATCACTCCTCTTTTTAAATATAATAAGTTTTAATTCATATGTATTAGAGATATATAAACTTTATTTTATGATTGTCAAATTTAATGGTAGCATAGCGACAATAGGATGTCATTGTACTAAAGATATAATAATAGCAGACTTTATCTGTGCAAATATTGATTAAGTAAAACTGTGTTTTTTGTACGTACTACACATTGTAAGCTAAATAAAATGAATGATACAATAACACTCATAATCAAATACATCATATGTAGAAACAGTTTTATTGGGAGTTATTTATTAGTATGATTGTCAAAAAATAGAATTGAGAGGAAATGATTAGTATGTATGAAAATGTAAAAATGGAGAATCTAACTTGGACAGAATTTGAGGCAAAGAAGAACGACGTACTTATTTTACCAATTGGTGCTATAGAGCAGCATGGACCACACCTTCCATTATGCGTAGATACTGTACTTGCAAAAGAATTTGCATACAGATTAGCTGATAAGGTGAATGGTGTTGTAGCACCAGTTCTTTCTTATGGATATAAATCAAAACCTTTAAGTGGTGGGGGACCACTATTCCCAGGGACAATTGATTTGAATGGAGCAACATTACAAGCTCTTATTATGGATCTAATTTCTGAGTTCGTAAAAGATGGATTCCACAAAATTTTCATAATGAATGCACATTTTGAAAATGAAGCATTTATTATTGAAGCAATGGATCTTGCATCTGAAAAGCATGGAGCGGATGTAACTATTGCAATGTCTAACTGGTGGGATCCGATGCCAGAAGATACTATTTCAAAAGTATTTGATGAAGTAGAATTCCCAGGATGGGCATTTGAGCATGCAGCGGTTACAGAGACATCACTTATGATGTATTTTGCTCCAGAACTTGTACATGAAGATAGAATGGTTGACACAAAAGGTGCTACACCATGTGCTTACTTCAAGTATCCTATAGATAAAGATGCAATCCCTGCAACAGGAGTTCTTGCTTCAGCTAGATCATCTTCAGCTGCAAGAGGAAAGATTATCGTTGATGATGTTATGCCAACACTTGTTGAAATAGTGGAGAAATGTTTTAAATAACATACATATGAACTAAAAATGAATTAAAGCAGTTAAGCTGTCTAAATGAGAGGGTAGGTGTTCAGCTTATCCTCTCATTTTATTTTAAATAGAAATTTTGGAGGAGTCATTATGAATAAGAAAAAAGGTATTTTACTTACAATTTTATCTGCAGTAACTTTTGGATTTGCTTTTACTTTAGGGCCAATGACATATGGTGAAGGTGGAAGTAATCCTGTTACATTAACATTACTTAGAAATTTATTAAGTTTACCTTTATTAGGTATGATATTGTTTGCTAAGAAAACATCATTAAAAGTTAGTAAGAAGGAATTAATTAATCTAGCTATTCTTGGTATTATTGGGAATGCAATTACTACATTGATGCTAAATATTTCATTCTCAATGATAGATGTGGGTATTGCAACAACTATTCACTTTGTTTATCCCGTATTTGTAACACTCGGGTGTGTATTATTCTTTAAGGAAAAACTTGTATTACAAAAGATTATTGCACTCATTATTGCAACTTCAGGTATCGCATGCTTCTTCTTTACAGGTGGAACTTCTTCAGAAGCAGGTCAAAATATGATGCTTGGATTATTCTTTGCAATTGCATCAGGTGTAACTTATGCATTCTATATAATCTTTATGGATAAGAGTGGGCTTAAAAGTCATGATCCATTTAAAGTATCTTTTTATGTGGCCATCTTTGCAACAATTGGAATGCTTATTTATGGAGGGGCAACAAGTCAAATAACTTTAGCTACATTGACAGGAAAATCATGGGCTATTTCATTTGTTTTTGCATTCCTATGTACAGTAGTGGGGCTTTCCTTATTACAAATAGGAATAAAAAATGTAGGAGCATCTACAGCTGCTGTATTAACAACTTTTGAACCTATTACAAGTGTTGCTTTTGGTATCATTCTTCTTGGGGAAGAGTTAACTATTGTAAAAGTATTTGCGTGTATTCTTATTCTAGTTGGTGTAGTTACACTTGCATTAGCAAAAGAGAAAAAGGAAATACCAGAAACACAAGGAATATCACAATAAATTCTCCCTAGGAGGGTTGTCTATGTTTATAGTTTTCTTTGTATTATGGTTGATTTTTAACAGCAAGATTACTGTTGAGATTATTGTTTTTGGCATAATTATAAGTGTTACTTTAAGCTGGTTTACATCTCAAGTTATGGGGATAAAACAGGTGACATTAAGAACTATTATAAAGAATATTTTTTATGGATTACTCTATGTAGGAATTTTAATTATAGAGATTATAAAGGCAAATATTCAGATTATAAAGTTGGTATTATCTCCAGTTATTGAACTTGAGCCTAGTCTAGTGTATTTTTCTACTGATTTAAAATGTAATTGGTCAAGAGTTTTACTAGCTAACTCTATTACACTTACTCCTGGTACTATTACTGTTTCTCTTGAAGGAGATAAGTATTGTGTTCATGCGATGGATAGAAATATGGCAAAGGAAATAGATGAGTCAGTGTTTGTAGAGATACTTCGAAAAATGGAAAAGTTAAATTCAAAAGACCAAAAATTAAATTCAAAGATCCAAATGGAGGTTTGAAGATGATAGAGAAATATTATTCAATACTCTTTATATTGTGTTTGATTTTTTTATCTATCACCATATTATTTTGTCTTATTAGGGCTATCATTGGACCTCGTATTCTAGATAGAATAATAGCAATTAATATGATTGGCGTCAAAGCCATCATATTAATTGCTATATTAGCATTTAGGTTTGAAAAAAACTATCTTTTAGATATTTGTTTGGTCTATGCAATGATTAGCTTTCTTGCAATGGTTGTCTTTACAAAGTTATTAAGCAAACATAATCAGGTTAAGATAACTAAGATGAATAAAGATTTAAATAATATAGAGGGGAAATGAGATGATTAGATTTATAATAGCAACAACTCTAATTTTATTGGGACTTTTTGTATTCTTTGTGGCAACACTTGGAATTTATAGATTTAAGTATCCTCTTAATAGAATACATATAGCAGCAAAATGTGATACTTTAGGTGCAATCTTAACATTAAGTGGATTAGCAGTTATGTCGGGATTTAATTTTATGACATTAAAATTAGTTTTAATACTTATATTTATGTGGACAACAGGGCCTGTTGCAAGTCATTTATTAAGTAATACTCAAATTTTAATGGAAAAGCTAAAGGAAGAAAAGGGAAGTGTCTCAAATGATGATTATATTTGAACAGATATTACTTATCTTTTTGATTGTATGTGCAATTTCAGTTTCACTCACTAAAAAACTTCTTACAGCAGTTATTATCTTTATGTCTTATAGTATTATAATGTCTGTTTTATGGATAGTACTTCAAGCACCTGATTTAGCTATTACTGAAGCTGCAGTCGGTGCTGGAGTAACTAGTATATTATTTTTTATTACACTGAGAAAGGTTAATGCTTTAAAGGGGGATGAAAAGAATGAATAATTTCTTTATAAGGTTACTAGATTGGGTTAATGGTGAACTACCTATAGATAAAGATACTACCCAACTAGAAAAAGAATCTCCTTATTTATATCATGAAGATTATATTACTCCACATGAAGAATCTCTCAAAATGAGAGTAATGGATTGGAGTGAGAAGAATGGTACTAGGGTATTTGCAAATTTTTATAAAATTTTTTCGGTAATTATTTGTTCTTTAATTATTATGGTACTTTTGATAACAGTATCATGCCTACCAGAATTTTCAAAACCAGATAATCCAGCTTCAAATGAAGTAGCTGCTAGGTATATTGAAAAAGGGATGGAGGAGACAGGAGCAATCAATATTGTAACAGGGATGATACTAGACTATAGGGCTTTCGATACATTTGGAGAGGCTGCTGTTTTATTTCTAGCAGCAATAGGTGTCATTATGTTGCTTTATGATACTGAAAAAGGTAGTTGTGAGAAAAAGATAGATGAAAGAGAATCATACAATGCTATTTTACAATCCATGGCAGGGCTAATCATACCTTTTATTATTCTCTTTGGGATATATATTATATTAAATGGACACCTTTCTCCTGGGGGAGGCTTTTCAGGAGGAGCAATTATTGGTGCTGCATTTATACTTTATGCCAATGCTTTTGGATTCGAAAAAATTCATTCATTTTTTTCATTTAAGATTTTTACAGCGATTAGTTGTGGATCACTTATTGTCTATGCAATAGCTAAAGGCTATTCATTCTTTACTGGGGCAAATCATCTAAGTTCAATTATTAAGGTAGGTACTCCGGGGAATATTTTAAGTGGAGGTTTTATCTTACTACTTAATGTCTGTGTAGGCCTAACCGTAACGGTGACAATGTATGGATTTTATTCTTTATTTCGGGAGGGCGATATATAGATGGAAAATTTGTTTGTAAATTATTATGAAGCAGTTTCAATGATTTTATTTGGAATTGGATTTACGACATTGTTACTACAAAAAAATATGATTAAAAAAGTAATTGGTATCAATATAATGGATACGGCCATCTATCTTTTTTTAGCTGCTAAAGGGTATATAGCAGGAAGAGCTGACCCTATTATTATGAATGGTATGACAAATGTTGAAGCTTATATTAATCCTATTCCAAGTGGGCTTGTTTTGACAGGAATAGTTGTATCAGTAAGTGTATCAGCTTTCTTTTTAGCATTAATTCATCAGCTATATAAAGCTTATGGGACGTTAGATATTGATGAAGTCATTGAACGAGCAAAGAAGCAGGAGGGAAAAAATGATCAACTATATTCATAACATCCCCTTTTTTTGTATCTTTCTTTCTATGATTGCAGGAATTATTACACCGCTTATGAAGGGAGGGAAGATGGCAAGAAAAATAAATATAGTAGTTACTATGATAATAGGTATAATGTCTTGTATTTTGCTGATGTCATTTATAGATGGTGGGGAAAGTTTTAATTTTATGATGGGACACTATCCTGCCCCATGGGGAAATGAACTGAGGGCAGGTCCATTTGAAGCATTAATGGCTGTAGTTTTTTCATTGGTTATGATGCTTTCTATTATAGGAAATAAAGATAGTCTTGAAGAAGATATTCCTCCTAAAAAACAAAAATATTATTATGTCATGATTAATCTGTTACTTAGCTCATTGTTAGCATTAATCTATACAAATGATATTTTTACCGCTTATGTGTTTATTGAAATTAATACTATTGCGGCATGTGCTATTGTTATGGCAAAAGAGGGAAGCGAAACGATTAGAGCAACTTTAAGATATCTTATCATGAGTACACTAGGTTCTGGATTAATACTTATTTCCATTGCATTAATATATGATTTAACGGGACATCTACTTATGCAAAATATAGGTGTTTCAGTTGCTAAATTAATGGAATCAGGAGAGTATATAGTACCTTTAACTGTAGCCCTAGGGTTACTAACCATTGGACTTTGTGTGAAAAGTGCACTATTTCCATTTGGCTCATGGCTTCCGGATGCGCATGGAAGCGCAACATCTGCTTCAAGTGCGATTCTTTCAGGACTTGTGGTCAAAGGGTATATCATCTTATTGATTAAAATTTTTTATCGTGTATTTGGAGTTGAGACAATAAAGGTATTAAATATATCTAATGTATTATTCTTTTTAGGGGTGCTAGGCATGATTATGGGATCTGTGTATGCGATAAAACAAAGTAATATTAAAAGAATGATTGCATACTCATCTATTGCTCAAATTGGATATATTTTTATGGGAATTGGACTTGGAACTGAAGTTGGTATGATTGCAGCGGTATTTCATATGATTGCTCATGCTTTAACAAAACCAATGTTATTTACAGCTGCAGGAGGATTGATTAATTGTTCTAACCATAGTAAGGAATTAAAAGACTTAAAAGGTTCTGCATATAAGAATAGAATTGCTGGAATTGCGATGATTGTTGGGGCACTATCTATGATAGGAATACCTCTATTATCTGGTTTTGTTTCTAAGTTCTATTTTGCACAAGCTGCTTTTGATAATCCTGAAAAAGTGATGGTAACCTTACTTGTTTTAGGATTAAGTGCTGTGTTAAATGCCATGTATTATATCCCGATGATTATTGTTATTTATACACCAGATGATAGGTGTGATACAAAAAATCATGTATCTATTTCAAAGGGATTTAAGGTATCCTTGACTTGCTTTATAGTATGTAATTTTATAGTCGGCATAGGGTATGCACCTATTATGGATATTATTGAAAAAGGATTAAATATGTTTTCATAGGATTAATAATAATTGGAGGTGCTGAAAGTGAAAATGAATACAATACTAGTATTAGCCCCGATACTTTTTCCTATCCTTGCAGGTATTTTGATTTCGATTATTAAACTAAATAGTAATAAAGGTAGGCAAAGCTATTTGATAAGTGTTGTTGGTTTAAATAGTATTTTAGTTATTTTATCATCTTTAACGATGCAGGGTGAGACTATTAAACTATTTTCAGTTATGAGAAATAGCTCTATTACCCTACGGATAGATTTACTATCACAATTATTTGCAATTTTAGTATCTGCTATATGGTTACTTGTAACACTATATACTTTTAAGTATATTGAACATGAAAAGAATGAAAATAGATATTATACTTTCTATTTGATGACCTTAGGAGCAGTAATTGGTGTTGCGTATTCAGCAAATATATTAACACTATATTTATTCTTTGAGGTAATGACATTAGCTAGTGTTCCTCTAGTGATGCATGTGTTAGAAAAGGAAAATATTAAAGCTGCTGCTGCGTATCTTACTTACTCTATTTTAGGTGCTTCATTAGGTCTAATGGCAAGCTTCTTTTTTTCAGCTTATCAAAATACTGATATCTTCACACCTGGAGGCATACTGTCTTTTGATAAACTGTCAGGAAAAGAAGGTCTTATTCTTGGAGTAACCTTTCTTGCTATTATAGGATTTAGTGCAAAAGCTGGTATGATGCCATTTCATGTATGGTTACCAAAAGCTCACCCAGTAGCACCGGCACCTGCTAGTGCGATACTATCAGGGATAATTACAAAGTGTGGGATTATCGCAGTGATTAGGGTAGTGTACTATATCGTTGGACCTGATTTTTTACGTGGAACATGGGTTCAATACTCAGTTATTGGATTAGCTCTTACTACAATATTTGTCGGTTCTATGCTTGCATTCAAAGAAAAGATACTTAAAAAAAGATTAGCTTATTCCTCAGTGAGTCAGCTATCGTACATATTATTTGGTGTTATGTTATTAACTTTAGATGGTTTTAGTGGCGCCTTATTACAGATGCTATTTCATGCAGTAGCAAAGACTGTACTATTTCTTTGCGTAGGAGCCATTATATTTATGACTCATAAAACAAGAGTAGATGAATTAAGTGGAATGGGGAAAAAAATGCCGATTGTAATGTGGTGCTTTGCTATTGCTGCCATTTCATTAGTGGGTATTCCGCCGTTAGGAGGATTTGTTAGTAAATGGTATCTCATGACTGGTGCTATGGTGGAGGGATTAGGTATTATTGCTTATCTTGGTCCAGTTGTTTTACTCATTAGTGCCTTACTTACAGCCGGATACTTATTCCCAATTATTCAGCAAGCCTTTTTCTTTCAAACAGATAAGCAAAATGGTTTGATGGAAAAAGAGGAAGTAAGTAAATTCATGACGATACCGCTTATTATTTTAACGGCAGGGTTAATTGTTTTTGGGGTTTTTTCCACACAGATTATGCAGGTTATTAATAGGATAGCAAACACAATAATGTAAAGGAGGTTTTATCTTGAATAGGATATTATTAATTTTACCAATATTATTACCCATTCTAGGGGGTATTGGGCTAAGTGCTTTCAACTTTGAAAAAAGAACGCATCGGCAAATTTACGTGATGAGTATCATCGTTATCAATACAATCCTTACTTTACTTTTAATAGTACAGCCTGATATACCTACTTTTAAAGTGATTTCATTGACTAAGGAACTTAGTATTTCTCTTAAAATAGATGGACTTTCTAAAATGTTTGCTTGCTTAGTTGCTATATTGTGGCCGATAACTACACTCTATTCATTTGAATATATGAAACATGAGGGAAAAGAAAATAAATTCTTCACTTACTTTACAATGACATACGGTGTGGTAGTTGGAATTGCTTTTTCAGCTAATTTATTAACTCTTTATCTATTTTATGAGCTCATGACTCTTATTACATTACCTTTGGTGATGCATGCAATGGATGAGAAGGCAAGATATGCTGGTAAAAAATATTTATTGTACTCCATGGTGGGTGCAGCACTATCTTTTATTGGAATAATGTTTATTAATAGCTATGGAAATAGTCTTGATTTTGTAATGGGAGGGGTATTAGACCCTAATAGTATCACTGGGCATATTGAACTTTTAAGACTAGCGTTTGTACTTGCATTCTTTGGCTTTGGAGTTAAAGCAGCTGTTTTTCCTTTTCATGGATGGCTACCTTCAGCCTCCATTGCACCTACTCCAGTTTCAGCACTTTTACATGCTGTGGCAGTAGTTAAAGGTGGTATTTTTGCTATTATTAGAATCACCTATTATTCTTTTGGTACAGAAATTTTATTAGGAAGTTGGGCTCAATATGTGATGTTAGGAGCAATAATCATTACAATTGTGTATGGATCAGCTAAAGCACTAGCTACAAACCATCTTAAAAGAAGATTGGCGTATTCTACCGTTAGTCAATTGTCGTATGTTCTATTAGGGGTTGGATTAATGACGCCAGCTGGCTTAATCGCGGGGCTCATGCACTTAGTATTTCATGCAATCATGAAGATTTGTTTATTCTTTTGCGTGGGAGCCATTATTTATAAAACCCACAGGGAATATACCTATCAATTAGATGGAATAGGTAAAGCTATGCCTATTACTATGGCTTGTTTTGCTATCACTTCATTTGGACTTACGGGTATTCCACCACTTGCAGGGTTTATAAGTAAGTTAAGGCTCGGCGTAGCTGCTGCACAGAGTCAAAATTTTTTAGGATATATTGGGATCATAGCACTTATGGTATCTGCTTTATTAACGGTTTTCTATTTGGTTTTTTTAGTAGGAAGAATATATTTTCCTTCATCAGATATGGATCTTGTAAAAGCAAACCAAGATGTAAAAGAAGCAAATTATATGATGACAGTACCTATTGCTTTATTAGCGCTAGCTACCATATTATTTGGAGTGTATTCTATGCCGATTGGAAACTTTTTTGAAAAGATAGTGGTGGGGATGATTAAATAGAAAAATGAATTATTGTCTAGGAGGTGTTGGGTGTTGCATGGAAATTATATATTACCATTTCTCATAGGCTTACCTTTGTTATTTGGGATAATTGGAATTATTCTAGGAAAAATTAATGAAAAAGTAAGAAACTATTTAGTTTCTCTCTTTGTTATCATCCAGTTTGCAAGTGTTTTTTATCTGCTTAGTCAGATGAGTGATACAACTGTTATTCAGTTTTCATGGGATGCATTTGTAGGAGGAGGATTATATTTAAAACTAGATGGTTTTAGAAGCATACATATTATCATTACCTCTTTTGTTTTTATGGTGACAACAATTTTGGGGGTAGAGTACTTTAAGGAAACATCTCTTACTAACTTCAATAGATATTTATTCTTTGCAATGTTTACATATGGTGCCACAATGGGGGTATTCCTATCTGCTAATTTATTTACAACCTTTGTATTTTTTGAAGTCATGACATTGACCTCTTATGTAATGGTTATTCATGATCAAAAGGCAGAGAGTATTAAAGCGGCAAAGACTTATTTAGCAGTTGGAGTTATTGGTGGACTGGCAATGCTAATGGGATTAAGTATGATTTATGCATATACAGGAACTTTGGATATGAGCCTTATGCCAATGAAAGTAGATGATGTAGTAAATAGCACTTTTATCTTTGTGGCGGGTCTATTGGTTCTTGTAGGATTTGGTGCGAAAGCTGGCATGTTTCCGCTACATATTTGGTTACCTAACTCATATACTGCGGCACCGTTCCCAGCAACAACAGTTCTGTCTAGTGTATTAAGTAAGGCTGGAATATTTGGCATTATTGTTATGAGTAGCAGTGTATTTTTACACAATGAAAGATGGGGAGCTACTGTTTTAATATTGGGAGTACTGACTATGTTGATAGGGGCAATCCTTGCTGTACTCTCTATTGATTTGAAAAGAACACTTGCTTGTTCTTCTATGTCGCAAATAGGTTTTATTTTAGTAGGTATAGGTATGCAAGGAATATTAGGAGAGCATAATGCATTAGCTGTTCAAGGGACAATACTTCATATTGTCAATCATTCATTACTCAAATTGATTTTATTTACGATTGCAGCGATTATCTTTATAAAAACTAAGAGTATGAATTTAAATGATATACGTGGTTATGGACGAAATAAACCAGTTCTAAAATTCTCCTTTTTGATAGCAGCATTAGGGATTACAGGGATACCATTCTTTAATGGATACATTAGTAAAACGCTTATTCATGAAAGTATTGTTGAACACCTACATACTTTTACAACATACTCCATAACTAAAGGATTTTATCAATTGGTTGAGATATTATTTATCATTACAGGTGGGTTAACAGTTGCCTATATGACTAAGTTATTTATTGCAGTATTTGTAGAAAGGCCTGATAAGAAGAGTAAGAAAAGGCTAGACGAAAATACAGGCTATATATCAAAAGGAAGTCGTATGCTTCTTTGTGGTTTAACTTGTATGTTGCCTATCATGGGAATGTTTCCTACACAAGTGATGAACCCAATAGCTAGATGGGGGCAAGAGTTTATGTATGGACATAATCCAGCACATGCTGTTGAATACTTTTCCTGGGTCAATCTAAAAGGAGCAATCTTTTCAATTATAATAGGTATGAGTATCTACTTAGTTGTAATAAGAGGTTTATTGATGAAAAAAGAGAAGTCTGATAAAAAGGTTTATATCAATAGATCTTTAGGAGGCATTAATATAGAAGATAAAATTTACAAACCTCTTATTTCAACTATACTACCTTTTATAGGAGCATTGATTGCTAGAGCCTTAGACAGCATTTGTGCTATGCCTTTAAAATGGTGCTTAAAAAAAGAAGATAAAAAGACTTTCATTGTTCCACCAACCAATAGCCATTTTGGAAGTTATGTGGAAGAAGATAAGGAAACATCGGATATTGCTAGGATAATCCCAACTAGTCTAAAATATAGCTTATTAACTTTTGGGATAGGTCTAATCGGTGCATTAATTTATCTTTTGTACTTTTTGTAAAATTCTAGTATAATATAGTGAATAAAGTTTACTGTTGTATACTAGAAAGTGGGGAAAAAATTATGGCAACTTCCTGTAGGGATTTATTAGAACTAGATGTTTTTCATCAAATTCCTTTAATTGCTGGTGAAGCAGGCATCAATCGGAAAATCACTTGGCCTTATGTTGTAACAACTTATGATATAGCAGAGTGGCTTCATGGGGGAGAGTTATTATTTATTACTGGAATAGGGATCAATATTAATGATGAAAGTCTAATTGCCTTACTAATGGAATGTATATCAAATGAAATTTCTGGAATAGTAATATTGACTGGTGGGCCGTACATAAAGACTATTCCAGAAAGTATGTGTAAAATTGCTAATGAGAAGGCATTCCCATTATTTGAAATGCCTTGGGAGATAAAACTGATTGACATTACGCAAACCATAGTGAATTTGATTATGAATCAAAAAGAGAAGCTTAAGAAGTCTGAAATGTTTTTAGAAAAGTTATTATTCTCTAATGAGGTAAAAAATAGTTCTTTAGATGAACTTACAAGTATGTATGGATTTAGAAATCGTACTTATAAATTTATTGCAGTGATAAGTATATCAGAAGAGGATAAGAGTCCAAGTATATCGGAATATATTGAGAATGATTTGATGAATACTCTAAGTGGATTATCTTTAGAAAATAAACTAGATTTAATTACAATGTCTTATGCCGGAAAAGTAGTTTGTTTAGCTTTAGCGGATACTTTAAAGTACACACAAATTGCTGATAAATATATTACATCTACTTTGCAAATGTCGCAAGCAAGATATCCAGATACATCTATCAATATAGGTATTGGTAGAGTGTATAAGAATGCAACGCAAATTTTAAAGAGTTTTAATGAAGCTATTAAAGTTTTATCTTTTTCCCATAAGCTAGATAGAGGTGAAATAGTAAATTATAAAGACCTTGGAATATATAGAATGTTTTTTGCCATAAAGGATACCACAGAATTAAGAGCATATAGCGAGGATAATATAGGGGATATTATCACCCATGACTTACAAAACAAATCATTTTTATTGTTAACATTAAAGGAATTCTTACTTAATAATGGTAATCTAGTTAAGACGGCTCAAGCATTATATATTCATAGAAATACGTTGCTATATCGATTAAATAGTATTAAGGATATAATTCAAAGGGATTTAGATGATGGAATGGTTAGAATGGAACTATTCAATTCTATCATGGTGTATGAATATCTATTTAAAGAGGTATAAGATGAAATCAATTAAAAGATGATAGATATTGATTTACTATTTATTAATTATTGGGCAGATTCTATCTATAGTGGCAGGAAACAATCAAGAAGAAATGGTAGGAATAATAAGCTAAGGTTTCAAATGAGTTGAATGATGACTCGTTTGAAACCTTAGCTTATTATAGGAGGTAAGTGGTCTCAAATGAAGTATTTTATAAGAAAAAGAAAAAAGATAAAAAATATGTTGACTTATGTCTAAAGATAGTGCATAATAAGTCAAGTAGCAGCGAAACAGCAGCT
>JAVVPO010000067.1:0-14243 GCA_036655715.1 Cellulosilyticaceae bacterium
CCTTTTTCTATACCTTTTTCTATACCTTTTCTTTCTACTTCTGCATCATATAAAGTTTTAGTCATTTTATTCACCTCTTCTTCTATGATTTGATCATTCAAATAGTTTCTATTTAAATATTCTATGAGATTCTGTATAGCTAATAACATCTTATGAAAATCTTCACCAAGTATTTCATTTTCCTCAAATAACTCTTTAGATTCATAGCTTAATTTCCTAGCTAACACTTTAGCTTGATATGAAAGCTCTTTTATTTTAATGAAGTCGGATTTTGCTCTGGCAACTTCTAATTCTTTTCTAAGTCCAAATAATTGTAATGGTATCAACGGATACCTAAATCATCTTCAATAAATTCATTATTACTAACAACTAAATCTACTTCGTTGACATCAAATTTTTCTTCAAATATTCCATTTAGTAAATTTACCAATACTTTATTAGAGGTAGAAAATAAAAACTTTAACACTTGATCTAACTTAACTTTTTCTTTAGTCTCATTCATTACTATCACCTACCTTGTTCTCTTTATAGTATAGCCTATTTTTTATTCATTTTAAAGTATGTTCCTCTAAAAATAGAAACAAGAATAGCCCCAGTTAAGAGTGCGAACTCTGACTGAGGCTATTCTTGTTTCTATTTTTTCACTTCTACTAGCTTATTCAAACTCAATCGTTGCTGGAGGCTTGCCTGTACAATCGTACATAACACGGTTAACCCCTTTAACTTCGTTTATAATTCTAGTTGTTACTTTTCCAAGTACTTCCCATGGCAGGTCAGCTGATTCTGCTGTCATGAAGTCGCTTGTTGTTACTGCTCTAAGTGCGATAGCGTAATCATATGTTCTTTCGTCTCCCATTACACCTACTGAGCGCATGTTTGTGAGTCCTGCGAAGTATTGACCGATTTCTCTGTCTATCCCTGCATTTACGATTTCTTCACGGTAGATAAAGTCTGCATCTTGTACGATACGTACTTTTTCTGCTGTTACTTCACCGATGATGCGAATACCAAGTCCTGGACCTGGGAATGGTTGTCTGAATACGAGATGCTCTGGAATACCTAATTCTAAACCAGCTTTACGTACTTCATCTTTGAATAAAAGACGTAGTGGTTCGATAATTTCTTTGAAATCTACGTAATCTGGTAATCCACCTACGTTGTGGTGTGATTTAATTACTGCTGATTTACCATGACCGCTTTCGATAACGTCTGGGTAAATCGTTCCTTGTACTAAGAAATCTACAGTCCCGATCTTTTTCGCTTCTTCTTCGAATACGCGAATGAATTCTTCACCGATGATTTTTCTCTTAGTTTCTGGATCTTCTACACCTTTTAATTTGTTGTAGAATCTTTCTTGTGCATTAACACGAATGAAGTTAAGGTCGTAATGTCCTTCTGGTCCGAAGATAGCTTCTACTTCGTCCCCTTCATTTTTTCTAAGTAAACCATGGTCTACAAATACACATGTAAGTTGTTTCCCGATTGCTTTAGAAAGCATAACTGCTGCCACTGATGAATCTACTCCACCTGATAATGCACATAATGCTTTACCATTCCCTACTTTTTCACGGATTTCTTCGATAGTTTTTTCTACGAATGAATCCATTCTCCATTCACCTTTGCATCCACAAATCTTGTGTACGAAGTTTGAAAGCATTGTTTGCCCTTCTTGTGTATGCATAACTTCTGGGTGGAATTGTACAGCGTATAGTCCTTTTTCAGCATTTTCCATAGCTGCTACTGGACATACTGGTGTGTGTGCTGTAATGCTAAAATCTGCTGGAGCATTTTCAATATAATCTGTATGGCTCATCCAACAAATTGTAGCTGGTGATACCCCATCGAATAATTTTGAAGTTGTGTCTACTTGTACTTCTGTCTTGCCATATTCACTTACTGGAGCTGTTGCTACACTTCCACCTAAAAGGTGTGCTGTAAGTTGAGATCCGTAACAAATTCCGAATACTGGTATGCCTAGTTCAAATATTGCTTTATCACAAACTGGTGATTCTTCAGCGTATACACTATTAGGTCCACCTGTGAAGATAATCCCTTTTGGATTCATTTCTTTGATTTTTTCTATGCTTAAATCATATGGATGTACTTCGCAATATACATTGTTTTCTCTTACACGTCTCGCGATAAGCTGGTTGTATTGACCACCGAAGTCAAGTACGATAACTAACTCGTGCTTCATTATATTTCCTCCTAGGGTTTATCTGTTTTTAATATTTATAAGTATGAGTTAGATAGCCTTATGTAACTGGCTATCTAACTCTATTAGGCTTAATAAGCTATCTTAGTATTCTACGCTATAGTTAGGTGCTTCTTTTGTAATATGAATGTCATGTGGATGACTTTCTTTAAGACCAGCACTTGTAATACGTGTGAATGTTGCTTTTTCTTGTAATTCTTCAATGGATGCTGCACCTGCATAACCCATACCTGCACGTAATCCACCTACCATTTGGAATACTGTATCTGCAAGGAATCCTCTGTATGCTAAGCGTCCTTCTACACCTTCTGGTACAAGTTTCTTAGCATCAGCTTGGAAGTATCTATCTTTGCTTCCTTTTTCCATAGCTGCGATAGATCCCATACCTCTGTATACTTTGTATTTTCTACCTTGGTATAATTCGATTGCTCCTGGGCTTTCTTCACATCCTGCAAGCATTGATCCCATCATACATGAACTAGCACCCATACCAATTGCTTTTACAACGTCTCCTGAGTACTTGATACCACCATCAGCAATAACTGGTACACCGTATGGCTTAGCTGCATTTACACAATCTTCTACTGCTGTAATTTGTGGTACCCCAACACCTGCTACTACACGTGTTGTACAGATTGAACCAGGTCCAATACCTACTTTAACAGCATCAGCTCCGGCTTCAATAAGTGCGATTGTAGCTGCTGCTGTTGCTACGTTACCTGCAATAATTTGAAGTTCTGGATATTTTGATTTGATAAGCTTAACAGTATTCATAACACCTTGTGAGTGACCATGTGCTGTATCTACTGTGATAACGTCTACTTTTGATGCTACAAGAGCATCTACTCTATCCATTACATCTCCTGTAACACCTACAGCTGCTCCTGCAAGTAATCTACCTTGAGAGTCTTTTGCTGATTGTGGGTACATGATAGCTTTTTCAATATCTTTTATAGTTATAAGTCCTTTTAAGTTGCCTTCAGCATCTACTATAGGAAGTTTTTCAATACGGTGTGTTGAAAGAATTTCTTTAGCTTGTGCTAAATCTGTACCTTCTTTAGCCGTAATTAGATTTTTAGTTGTCATAACTTCCTTGATTTTACGATTATGATTTGTTTCAAAACGTAGGTCACGGTTTGTGATAATTCCTACAAGTTTTGTACCTTCTGTAATAGGTACCCCTGATATTCTGTATTTTGCCATAAGTTCGTTGGCATCATATACATAGTGCTCTGGAGATAAAAAGAAAGGATCTGTGATAACGCCGTTTTCTGAGCGCTTTACTCTATCAACTTCTTCTGCTTGTTCTGCAATAGACATATTTTTGTGGATAATTCCTACCCCACCTTGTCTAGCCATAGCTATAGCCATACGTGCTTCTGTAACTGTATCCATACCTGCACTGATAAATGGCACATTAATACGAAGGTTTTTTGTAAGCTGAGTATTTAATGTAACATCCTTTGGTAATACGTTTGAGTAATTAGGAATTAATAAAATATCATCAAATGTAATTCCTTCTTTAATAATCTTTGACATTGAAAGACCCTCCTAGTTTCTTTTCTTTTATTTTCTCCCATATAACAAAAAAATTCCCCTAATTGAGGAATTTTTTAATTTAGGTATCATATGAATGGTATGATGCCTAAATTTTTAAAATAAATCCTCGTAGTCCGCTAATTTAAGGTCAGCAGGTAGAAACTCTCGGACCATATCTCCGAGCATATACGACATATTATGTTAAATTTGATTATGAGCATTATAACACATATTGCTTTAAGTTGTCAGTAATATTTTTTCATATATTAAATGAGTAGTTTTAAAATAAAAATATGAACTATATACAATCCTAGTCCATATCTTCATTCTATCTATTTAATATCTGCATTTATGTACCTTATTTGGCGCTTGTCTCTGTAAAAGGTTAAGCATTTCTTCATTTGGTGTAACAAGAATTTTTAGAGTTTGACCATTATGTCCATACACAATAGCGTAGGTATTTGGCTTACCATCTCCATCACTTGCTTCAAGTACTTTTTGGCCTCTTGCGATTTCATGTGCATACTTTTCATCTTTAATACTTGCCATTACATTGATTTGCTTCATATCGATAGAGATAAGTCTCTTTCTACGTTGCTTATTATAGATTACATCAATGTCTAATTCGTTATTTGTAAGTGAATACTCATACTCTTTCTTAAAGAAAGCACTAAAGTACATAGCTCCCCATACAACTGCTACAACAATAATTGGGCCAAACATGGCTCCCCCAAACATAAATGCTAAAGTACTCACAAGAATAGCTCCTACAATAACTAATACTTTTTGTAGTTTGTCTTTACTTGATGGTTTTGATTTAACTAGCTGTTCTTTAAAAACATCTCCCATTTTACTCTACTCCTTTTGTATCTTCTAAGTATTTTTTATTATTTTATCAATCGCTTATGTGGAATTTATGTTTTTATCCACTAACTATTAAAATTTAATAAAATATTTTAATGAAATCTTATCATATTCTTTGGTTTTTTTCAATCCTATGTACTCTTTCCCTTTGTAAAGGTTTAGTAACTTGTAATAAATATTAAACCAGCTAAATAGTAAGAGGTCTATGAAGCTAGAAAATTCAAACTAGTTTCATAGACCTCTTTATTCATAGGAATTTACAATGATTAATTTACATCATTCCCATGCCACCCATACCTGGCATTCCGCCGCCTGCTGGCATAGATGGTTCATTTGATTTGATATCTGCTACGATACACTCTGTTGTTAAGAATGTTGCTGCTACTGATGTAGCATTTTGAAGAGCACTTCTTGTTACTTTAGTTGGATCAATGATACCGCCTTCGATCATATCAACATACTCTTCTGTAAGAGCATTGAATCCCATACCTACTGCTAATTCTTTTACTTTATTGATAATAACTGCTGGCTCAAGTCCTGCATTTGCTACGATTTGACGAAGTGGTGATTCAAGAGCTGTAAGGATGATACGTACTCCTGTTCTTTCATCTCCTGTAGTTGCTTCTAATAATTCTTGTACTTCTTTCATGATATGGATATATGTGCTTCCACCGCCTGCGATGATACCTTCTTCTACAGCTGCACGTGTAGCTGCAAGAGCATCTTCCATACGAAGTTTCTTTTCTTTCATTTCAGTTTCAGTTGCAGCACCTACTTTGATTACCGCTACTCCACCTGCAAGTTTTGCAAGTCTTTCTTGAAGTTTTTCTCTATCGAAATCTGAAGTTGTTTCTTCGATTTGACGACGAATTACTGATACTCTATGTGAGATTTCTTCTTTATTTCCAGCACCATCTACGATTACTGTATTTTCTTTATTTATTTTGATGCTTGAAGCGCGTCCTAATTGTGCTACTGTAGCCTCTTTAAGGTCAAGTCCTACTTCTTCTGAGATTACTGTTCCACCTGTAAGGATTGCGATATCTTGAAGCATTTCTTTTCTTCTATCTCCAAATCCTGGTGCTTTAACAGCCACACAGTTAAATGTTCCACGAAGTTTGTTTACTACTAATGTAGCAAGTGCTTCTCCTTCGATATCTTCTGCAATGATAAGCAGACGTGCACCTGTTTGAACGATTTGCTCAAGTACTGGTAAGATATCTTGGATGTTAGCTATTTTTTTGTCTGTAATTAATACATATGGATTTTCAAGTACTGCTTCCATTTTTTCTGTATCTGTCACCATGTATGCTGATAAGTATCCACGGTCAAATTGCATACCTTCTACTACATCTAATTCTGTAGTCATTGATTTTGATTCTTCTACTGTGATAACACCATCATTTGATACTTTTTCCATAGCATCAGCGATTAAGTTACCTACTTCATCATCTCCAGCTGAGATAGCTGCAACTCTAGCAATATGGTTTTTGCTATCTACTTGCTTGCTCATACCTTGGATTGCTTCAACAGCTTTGATTGTAGCTGCTTGCATCCCACGGCGGATGATAATTGGATTTGCACCTGCTGCAATGTTTTTAAGACCTTCTGTGATCATAGCCTGCGCAAGTACTGTAGCTGTTGTTGTACCATCTCCTGCTACGTCATTTGTTTTCGTAGCAACCTCTTTTACAAGTTGCGCTCCGATGTTTTCAAATGGGTCTTCAAGCTCTATTTCTTTTGCGATAGATACCCCATCATTTGTTATAAGTGGAATACCATATGCTTTATCTAATACAACATTACGACCTTTTGGTCCGAGTGTTACTTTTACTGCATTTGCTAGTTGATCTACACCTGATTGAAGTGATTTTCTTGCTTCTATTCCAAAACGAATTTGCTTTGCCATTGTTTTCTCCTCCTAAATATCTATTTGATTTTCTCTATCTATTCTTCTACTATTGCTAAAATATCACTTTGCTTAACAATAACATATTCTTCTTTATTTAGTGTTACGTCTGTTCCAGCATATTTGGAGTAAATAACTTTGTCGCCTACTTGAACTTCCATAACTACCTTTTCTCCATCTACTATACCGCCTGGTCCTACAGCTATTACTATAGCTTCTTGTGGCTTTTCTTTTGCTGCACCAGTTAAGATGATTCCTGATTTAGTTGTTTCTTCTGCCTCTAAGTGTTTGATTACAACGCGATCGCCTAATGGTTTTAATTGCATAAAAATACCCTCCTTTTATATGAATACATTAATTAATTTGCATTGTTAGCACTCGTTATAATCGAGTGCTAATTATATTATAATATTATTCTATTCTCAAATATATTGCAAGTATAATTTCTTGTTTTTTCAAACTTTTCTAGGCCTCTTTTTTAGTTTTTGCTTTCACTTCTTTAAATAAGGCGTTTTCTCTTCCATAAAAGAATAAATACTGCTGCGCATAGCCAGCTAACTCGCCAAAATAGTCTTTAGCAAACTGTTGTATCTCCTCAAGTTTCATCTCTTTCCCCTCAAAGTATAGCCCTTCTATCACTCGCTTGATCCATACATCAGTTGGGAATACCTCCGCCTTACCATATGCAAAAAGTAGGATACAATCTGCAATCTTGGGCCCTACACCTTTAATCTTCATTAATTCCTTTTTAGCTTCTGCTGTTGGCATTCTATAAATGTCATTTAATACGATTTCACCACTATCTATCTTCTGGCATGCATCCATAATATAAGGGGCACGGAATCCCACCTTACACTCTCTGAGCTCTTCTTCTGTTGCCTGAGCTAATTGCTCCGGCGTTGGAAAAGCATAATACATGTCCTCATCTTTGCCTTCTTCATCTAAAGCTTGTCCATATCTCTTTGTGATATGACGTATACACTGTTTGATATGAGGTATGGCCTTATTTTGTGAGATGATGAAAGATATCAGCATCTCCCACGGATCTTGCCTAAGTATACGAATGCCCTTGCCAAAGGCAATAGCTTCTTTCATATATTCGTCCTTTTGTGAAAGCACTTCTTCTATATGAGCATAGTCCGTCTCAAGGTCAAAGTAATCCTTCCATATCTCTTCTAGCTCACCACTATGTGAATTATGAATAATGACACTTGTGCTACCTACTTGCTGCGTAATCTTAATCAACTTTTGCTTTGCAACTAATAAGTAACTCATATCAGATATCTTATCAAATCTAAACACCTGACCACTCTCTAAAATCTGTCCTATATGAAAATGATCTATATTTTGAATCATCACTGCATTCTTCATATCATCACCCTTTGCTATGAGTTATTTAGATATTATTTCCATAATCCTTGGTTTTATCCATTTTTTTAGCAAAATATCCTCTAAGTATTCATTTTAGCTGTTAATACAGAAAAAGCATCTTATATATGGTATACTTGTACTATTATTCAAACTATTCCTATTGAAATGAGGTCTATCATGAAAGATACAATTTATACGATTCCTTTGACAGATGCTTTTAAAGCCGAAGATGAATGTCCATTCTGCTTTATTGCACGTAAACTAGAACAAGATAGCATTGCCTTTACACTGGGTTGCTCTTATATGGAAGATGATATCCGCAGTGTAACAGACAAGCTAGGCTTCTGTGATGCACACTATAAAAAACTATATGATTATGGTAACAAATTAGGTTTAGCCCTTATCTTACATACTCACTACAAATCTATTTATGAAGATCTCTTAAAAGCTTTAGATCAGACTAAACTTGCTAGCCCATCTTTCTTACAAAAGCTTTCTAAAAACAAAACTGCTACAACTAGCTCACCAACTTCTGAGGCTATTAATAGTCGTACCTCATCTTGCTATATCTGTGACCGTATTAATAAAGATATGGATCGCTATATCAATACATTTTTCTACCTTATTGCTAATAACGCAGAGTTCAAGCAGCTGTTTATCACTAGTAAAGGCTTCTGTCTACCTCACCTTTCTAATCTTATAGACTCAGCTCCCCTCCATTTAAAAGAGGACCAAAAAGAAGAGTTCTTTAACACAAGTAAAACCATGGTTTTAGAAAGTCTTAAACGTATTGAAGATGATATCTCTTGGTTCATTGATAAGTATGATTATCGTAATAAAAATGCACCTATCAAGAATTCTCACGATGCTATTCCTCGTGGTATTCAAAAGTTATCTAGTATCTATGTACAAGATGAGCCTTTTAAATCCTCTAACTAATACAGCCTTAATATAGAAAGAATGGCTCAAACCATGTGACTTAGGGTTTGAACCATTCTTTCTACTATATTTCTACATCTACGCCTATCCCAGGCTTTAACCAATCTACTGCTTCATCTAATATGACTTCTACTTTTATGACACTTTCACCATATGACTCTACTACAATTTCTGATAAGCTACTAATAGTTCCCATCACTTCTATTTCTTCATCCAAATAAGGTATGACCTTTACTTGTTTTCCTATTGCAACTTCCCTTATATATTCTTCTGGTATATCTACCTCTATGACCAAACTATTCTTATCTAATACCTTTAAGGTAGGCCCCTGAATAGTTTCTAACTTACTTCCTTTTTCACAGGCTAGGTCAGAGATAATCCAGTCTCCCCCAGCCACTACTGTATAGTCTACTAAATAAGGATTCTCTAATTTCTTTTTCATCTCAGCTAACTCTATTTGAGCTATCTCTATCCTTTTTTCTAAAGTTTCTGTGGCTGCTTTTGTCTGTTTATCTGTATTGGTCATTTGCGCCTGTAACGCCCCTATTTGTGCTTGTAAGCTATCAACTTCCAATTGCTTCCCTAGCTTTAACTTCTCTATATCTCGCTCCAAATTTTCTCTTTCTGTAGCCTTTTGCTGAGCTTGTTGCTTGAATCCTTCTAATTCTTTTTGAGAGATGCTTCCTATCTCAAATAATTCTGCTCTCACTTGATAGTCCTTCATAGCTGTCTCTTCTGCAGCTAATGCTAATGCTAAATTCGACTGTATATTCAGTAAGTCTGTATCTGTCTGCTCCTCTAATTGCCTTTGCTTAAGTGACTTAGTCTTTTGCAACTGCCCCAGTGTCACTACCTGTGGCTCAAGTGTCTGCCTCATGCTATCTAGCTCTACTTGATACAGCTGCACCTCACGTGATTTGATGTCTATGGCTACCTCATAGGTAGATACATCAAGTGCCATAATAGGCATTCCTTTTTCTACCAATACGCCTTTTTGTACATAAAGCTCTTGTACCACTGCTGGAAAGTCTATATAAATATCTCTTTTATTTTTAGCAATTACTTTGCCTTCCACCTCTATAATAGTTGAAGGCTCTACTACTGCTTGTTGGATTGCATCACTACTTGCTTCCTTTGTAGGATGGTTAAAGCATCCTGTCATGATGACACTCATACTTAATCCTACTATAATTCCTATTTTCTTCAATTTTTTCCCCTCCATCTCTTTACTCTTGCTTTGATTTCTTTATTCTCTATAAGCTTTTAAAATCTCTTGTAAAGGTACTTTTTTTATTCTTTTTTTAGCACTATATGCCCCTATACTGAAGATACTTATAATTAAAGCTAGCCCGACTACACTATGCCACATTTCAAATTCTAATGGCATCACTACGCCAAAGGATTTACTAAAGTAATCCACCATAAAATCTACTCCAAATATAATAAGTGGTAAAATAGCTAGATACATGATGATACCGTATACCAGATAACTATTTAAAATCATGTTATTAACTTCTTTTTGATTGTATCCCATCACCTTTAGCAGTGATATATTATAATAATTATCCTCCACAGTTAATGAGGTTAATATATATAATATCAGGATAGAAATAAATGCTGCTGAAGCAATCATGACATACATACACACTTGTATCAGTCCTTGCATAAGAACTGCCTGTTCCATGATATCGGCTTTACTAACGACTACTGCATAATCATCTTCATCTAAAGGTGTCGTAGAATATACCCCCGTATAAAGCTTCTTGGATCTATTTTGAGTAGCTGCCTCACTTAATGCCTCTATCTCCCAATAGATACTACAGTCCCCATAGTCTTTAGAAATGGCTACAATAGGTGCCTGATAAACTTTATTGCCTATTTCAATTTCTAGCATATCTCCAATATCTATATCATAAGTCATATCAAAACTTTTATTAACAATAAGCCCTTCCTGCAGTCGCTCTGTAATATCTACCTTATTCTTATCATAAATCTTATGTAATTTATTATCATGGCTTAATCCTATAGAAGTAATATACTCTCCTTGATAAAACCCATTAGGCACTGTTAAAAATTTCTCCTGCCCTGTTTTTACTCTTGGTTTACTTTTTGTAATATCTATATGCCCTTCATAACTATAGGCTGTCGTCTCATAGGCTTCCAAAGTCATCTTATCAAAGAATCCTACCATCATTAAGCTTAATAAAATAAGCATACTAGAAAAGCTCATGCCCCAAAAGAATACAAGAAACTTTCCTACATTTTTAAATATAAAAGAGTACTTATATTTAGTTTGTGCTTTGGCTTTTCCTAATAATTTAATGACCAGCTTATTGAGTTTAGTTACCTTTTCATCTTGGCCTACTTTTAGTAATTTGATAGTGTCCTTAGATAATAATTGTATAATGATATAACAAGATAAACCAATGATTACAATAAGAGGCACTCCTATAGCGACTATACTCGCCTCCCACGAAAAGACTATCGGTTCATTAGGTAATAGATAGAAGTCTAGATAAAACGCTTTAAGGGGTGATGCTGATAGCCTACCTACTACATAGCCTAGGAATAAGCTAGGAAATCCTATCACAAAAAGTAATAGCATATAAGGAAAGGCAATCTCTGCCCTTGAATAGCCTATTGCTTTTAATACCCCAATTTGAACCCGTTCATTCTTCAGTATCTTGGCTACTAAGATAGCTACTATCATCACTGCAATGGAAGAAATAATCATACTTAACCCTAAAGTCATCACTTTGCCAGTCTTTAGTTCTTCATAGATAGCGCCACTTCTCATCTGATTTTTTGTTGGTATAATACTTGTAATGAAATCTAGTGACTCATGGTTTTCTATATCATCTATTACCTTCTGTTTGAAATCTATCAGTGATTCTGCATTATCAGCCTTTCCAGCAAAGTAGATATATTCTTCGCCTTTTAGCTTTTCATACTCCCTATCAAATACTAATCCTGTACTAATCTTACCTGTATCAATAATAAAATCAGACCCTAATATAGGACAGGTCATATCTGGGAATGTTATGAACCCCACTATTGTATAAGCTTTCCCCTTGATTTCTATAGACTCTCCTATTTCAAAATTATTTTTCTGTGCATAGACTCTTGTTAAGGCAATCTCCGATCTGCTCTGTGGTTTTCGTCCACTTTCTACATAGGTTTTATTAATAGTTTTTGCATCCTTATAAAATCTAAGCGTATGTCCTTTACCAATATCATTAAAATCCACATCTTTGTAGTTCCTTATTTCTAATTCATACCCTGGGTATTTCTTTAAAAAGGCATCTTCTCTCTTATTCATCAGAGTACGATAAATGGTCTGATTACCTCTTTTCAAGTCTGTTAGTGTATAGCCTTGATAGATCTCCTTATCTGCTTGGGTCAAATACTTCATTTCATTAGGTAACACCGCATCTATCATCTCAATTGAAAAATCCTCTTGATAACCTAATTCAATTACCTTTTCCATAGACTGAGTCATACTATCCATGGTATAAAACATGGTTGTATACAAAAATGAACTTAAAAATATAATGACTCCAATAGCTGCTAGTTGTAATTTTTTCTTCTTAAAAGTACGCAGGACATTTAGACATAAAATTTTTACGCCCACTTAATTTCCCTCACTTTCTTCTTGTCTTCGTTTTTATAGATTTCTTGAATTTCTCCTGAGTTCATTCTAACTACTCTATCTGCAAGTCCAGCAATACTTGGATTATGTGTAATAATAACCGTTGTCATATTATATCTTTGATTCATATCTTGAAGTAGCTCTAATACTTGCTTACCTGTTTCTTCATCCAATGCCCCTGTAGGTTCATCGCAGAACATAATCTTTGGATTTTTGGCTACACTTCGAGCAATAGCTACCCTTTGTTGCTCTCCCCCTGAAAGCTGATAAGGATACTTATGCCTTTTATCTTCTAATCCTACTGCTTTCATAATCTCATCTATATTTAAAGCCGCCTTACTTAATACAGCCCCTATCTCTATATTTTCTCTTACCGTTAGATTCTGTAATAAATTATATTGCTGAAAAATAAATCCTATGTATTCTCTCCTAAACTTAGTCAGTTGATTGGATGTATACTTACTAATCAATTCCTGATGAAACTTGATAGTCCCCGAAGTAGGAAAATCTAGCCCACTCATAACGTTAAGTAATGTACTTTTACCACTTCCACTAGCCCCTAAAATAACGATCATTTCACCTTCATCTATTTGTAGATTTATATTTTTCAAAGCATATGTTTTAATCTCTCCTACTTCATAAATCTTAGTTACATCGGTTAGAATAAATCCCATTTTTTCACCCCTATGATATAATATTATTTTCAGAATATTTCATCATTATTATATCATATTTTAAACGCAAAAAAGGTAGAATAGCGTTTGCTATTCTACCTTTTTTGTGCCCCAGCCCATAAAAAAACACCTACCAAAGTAAGTGTCTTGCATGGACCCTCGGGGACTCGAACCCAGGACCGTCCGGTTATGAGCCGGATGCTCTAACCAACTGAGCTAAGGGTCCACATCTAAGCCGACGATCGGACTCGAACCGATAACCTGCTGATTACAAGTCAGCTGCTCTGCCAATTGAGCCACGTCGGCATATTTAATTTTATTACTTATGTAATCGAATTAAATAAATGTGCATAAAAGGATTCGAACCTTCGGCCTTCTGATCCGTAGTCAGACGCTCTATCCAGCTGAGCTATACGCACATATTGCATTACTATAAAATTAAAATGGTGTGCATAAAAGGATTCGAACCTTCGGCCTTCTGATCCGTAGTCAGACGCTCTATCCAGCTGAGCTATACGCACATATTGTATTACTTTTTTATATTTTATATGCCCAAGACCGGAATCGAACCGGTACGGGGGTAAGCCCGCAGGATTTTAAGTCCTGTGCGTCTGCCAGTTCCGCCACTTGGGCATATCATGGTCGTTGTAGGGCTCGAACCTACGACCCCCTGCTTGTAAGGCAGGTGCTCTCCCAGCTGAGCTAAACGACCGAATTGAAATGCTTGGATTGTATTAAATTGTTTTTAAAAAGCGACCCAGAAGGGACTCGAACCCTCGACCTCCGCCGTGACAGGGCGGCGTGCTAACCAACTGTACCACTGGGCCACGCTTGTTGTGTAGTCTAATAATATATTCTTAGATGGACCCTCGGGGACTCGAACCCAGGACCGTCCGGTTATGAGCCGGATGCTCTAACCAACTGAGCTAAGGGTCCACATCTAAGCCGACGATCGGACTCGAACCGATAACCTGCTGATTACAAGTCAGCTGCTCTGCCAATTGAGCCACGTCGGCATATTATAAAACTACAATGACCCATAGGAGAATCGAACTCCTGTTACCGCCGTGAAAGGGCGGTGTC
>JAVVPO010000068.1:0-14015 GCA_036655715.1 Cellulosilyticaceae bacterium
AGAGAGCAAAAAACAGTCAGAGAATATGAGAAGACTTTAGGTATTGAAATCAATCTCTACTCAAGAATCTAACCCATCTTTTTATACTATAATTCCAAGAGACTGCCAGTAAAAACATAGTCTCTCCTTCACTAACTAGTAAAGGGGAGACTATCCTCATTTTATGGCATCACTATATCTATAGCCTTCATCAACTGATTAATACTCTCTAATACTTGTTCTTTTAAAGTTGCTAGTTTAAATCTTGCCTGTTCTTCTGAGTTTCCTATAATAGCAAAATAAATTTTCATCTTAGGCTCTGTTCCTGATGGCCTAATGACAAACCAGCTTCCATCTTCTAAAATAAATTTAAGAACATTTGAACTTGGTAAGCTAATAGTTTTTTCTTCATTCTTTATCATGTTATATACTTTGGAATATTTATAATCTTCCACTTGAACTATCTTATTATTCCCTAGTGTACTAGGTCTGTTACTACGCAGATTTTCTAATATTGCTTGAATTTTTTTCTGACCATTATTTCCTGCCATTTCTATAGCAATTAACTCTTCTTTATAGTAACCGTATTTCTTATAGACCTCTTCAAGTACTTCATTTAGATTTTTTCCTTGCGCCTTATAATACAGCGCCATCTCAGTAATTAACACAGCTGCAATAACCGCATCTTTATCTCTTACAAACTCACCTAACAAATATCCATGACTTTCTTCAAACCCCAATACAAATTGATTGGATTTATGCTTAGAAAATTCTTTGACTTTTTCACCAATGTATTTAAATCCTGTAAGCACTTCTATTAGTTGGACATTATAGTATTTACAGATAGCTTTTGATAAGTCCGATGTTACAATAGTTTTTATGATAGTATCTTTTTCACTAATATTTCCATATTTATTTTTTGTACTTAATATATACTCTGTAAGTAAACCCCCTATTTGATTACCTGTTAAAGTTTTGTATTCACCTAAGCTATCCCTTACCACCACGCCTATCCGATCACAGTCTGGGTCTGTACCCAAAATAATGTCTGCTAAAGTTTCTTTTGCCATTTTTATTGCTAATTCAAATACTCTTTCATCTTCTGGATTCGGACAAGCAATTCCTGGGAAGCTACCATTTGGTAATTCTTGCTCCTTAACTACCTGTAGCTGAGTAAACCCCAATTGCTTTAGTACCGTACGCACTGGAATATTCCCACTTCCATAGATAGGTGTATAAATAATACTTATTTCTTTTGCTCTTTTTTCAACAAGCGTTTTATTAATAACTAGTTCTTTAACTTTGCTATAGTAAACTTCATCAACCTCTTCACCTATATATTCTAGAAATCCTTCTGATTCTGCTTGTTCTATGCTTATACTTTTCACACCTTCAAAAATATCTATTGCATTCATATCCTCTATGATTTCTAGCGCTGCTTGATCCGTAATTTGTCCACCATCATCTCCATATACTTTGTAGCCATTGTATTCTTTTGGATTATGGGATGCTGTAATAACAACCCCCATATCAGCTTTAAGGTGTATCACTGCAAAAGAAAGCATAGGTGTAGGTCTTAAGTCCTTATACAGATAAACTTTAATCTTGTTGGCAGCTAACACACTAGCTGTCCTTAATGCAAATTCCTTACTCATATTTCTTGAATCATAGGCAATAACTATACTAGGCTTTTCTTTTAATCCTCTTATATAATTAGCTATTCCTTGCGTAGCCTTTCCTACCGTATAAATATTCATACGATTAGTTCCTACTGCTATTTTACCCCTTAGCCCACCTGTTCCAAATTCTAAATTTTTATAGAATCTATCTTCTATTTCTTTTTCATCCTCTAACTCTACTAACTCTTTTTTTAAACTTTCTTCTATCTTTTCTTCTTCTAACCATCTTCTATATTGTTTTCTAAATATCATATTTAGAGCTCCTTACTCCACTATCCTATTTTTCTATTATATTTTTTATTTTTTCAGCTATTTATACCAGCCTTTTAACTGCGCACTCATTATTTTTATTGAATAACTTACTTCATTACCTTATTGTTATTTTTCAAATCCTAAACTTACTATCTGAGCACCTCTTAAAGTTATTATTGTATCATCTATTTTTTCTACTCTTTCTTCTAATAGATTGGATTGATATACTTTATAGTTGGTATCTATTGCCAATGATACCTCGTTTTCTGATACACTATACCATCTCCCTATGATATCACCACTTGTCTCATTTACCTTAAGCGATGAATACATAGCTTCTAATCCTGTTACGTTCATAAGTTGATATCCTAACGGGATACCTCCCTCTTGTTTCTTTGCTTCCCTAGCCATAAGTGGCACTGCAAACTGGTAAGCCTCTTGGTAAGATTCATACAATTCACTACCCTCTCCATGAGGAATAATTTCAAGTTCTACTTGCCCTTTCCCTAAACACTGGGCTTCTGGCGTCATAAATACGCCCCAGTCTCCTAGCTCTCTTACCCCTCTATGAAGTGTGATAGCTATCGTTTGCTTACCATCTCTTATCACTTCATACTCATTAAGTCCTTTGTTAGCTACTGTCAGCCCAATTTGTTCGTTATGAATATTTACAAATTTTTGTTGATGCTGTGCATTGCATGGATTTTCCCAGTATTTACTTGGTTCTGTCTCACGCTTAGCTACTTCAAAGATAGAATCAGCATAATGATGCTTACTCTCTAGCTTAGTTTCAAATAGCATCCTTAATCTATGGTCTAATGCTTGATTATCAAAGCTTGCTTTAACCTTTATTCCTTTAGCATATTTCTCTAGAGTATAATGCGTCGTAATAATAAACGGTACTAACTCATCGACTCTTTGTGACTTTCTATCCCTAAATTCAATAAGCTCTTTAATCTCATCTGCTAATCGTTCATCCGCACTTGCTGGAATGAGCATTTCATGCACAACTTCAATGATTGCCCTATAAGGTGCATCCTCTACTACTCTAATTTTTGCTTTGACACCTTTAGTCGTGATAGCCTTCTCACCTACTGGCATCATATAGATATATTCATTTCCAATATCTCCGTGATCCTCATATATACCTAACTCAGTAAACGTATGTCCAGATGATTTATGTACTATATCCAATGAACCATCTTCTTTGACACTTGCTCTTATATAAGCATTTTCCATAGTATATTCATCAATCAACAAACTCTCTTCTACTGCTACTTGAGCTGCAACAGGTACCAATGTAAATACCTTTATACTAAATGGCTCCATCTGATTTACTCCAAAAGTAACATCTATACTTTGATAGGTATAAGGTTGTCTAAACTTATCTTTTGGTAAATCATAGTCAAACTTGTTTCCTTGTGGCTTAATGGTACATGGCATACTATTTCCTTTTTCATCTACTAGCTTATAGTGCCCTATCTGATGATTTTTCACCTCATTAATTCCTGCTCTTAGTGGCCCCTCACTAAAATACTTTTTAGCAAGCTTGATTTCTGTTTGTACCACATCTGATTTTAGGTTTCCTGTTGTGTTGACAACTACAATGGGTATAGCACCTTCTTCTTGATTTGTCAGCCCATTCGTATTTATATTATCTACCATATAGTTCATCGATTCATCTATAATATGATTTGCTACAGCTTCTGCTTTCTCAAAACGGCTAACCATTTCTCTATGAACCGCATCTACGCTACATCCACATATGCTATCATGTGGATGGTTTTGCATTAGTAATTTCCACCCATATTCAAACATATGATGTGGATAATCTTTCCCTTGATCATATGCCATGGTAGCTAATGGCTCTGCTATTTTTTCAAGTAACATCTGGCAATAGCTATTCATTTGCTTTATATATACACGTGCAGATGCTGTATTGGCAAGAGTGTACCAGCCACTTGTTTGTTGACTTTTTAATTCACCTTGAATCACTTTAAGGTTATTAGGTGCATTTTCTTTTATTTCTTTAATATAATCTTCAAAGTTAGAATGAATAAACTCTACCTCTTTGTACAAGCTACTAGCCTCTTTGATTGCCGCCGCTAAATCTGTCTGCACAGGTTGATGATCGCATCCATTCATAAACAACATGTGCTCTGTTGATGCATACGCTCCTGCATTTTCAAGCCTTGCATCCCAAAACACTTTAGCTGCTTCTGTTTCTACAGGTATTTCATTCCCATTACTATACCAATTCGCAAATAAGATCCCTAACACTTTTGACCCATCGTGACTCTCCCAGTACATCTCTGAGTAAGGTGACTCAAACTTATCTCCATCTGAAACTTGATTATTGAACCCTGTCGGCTTAACGCCTCTACCAAAAACTGCTGTATCGATTCCCGCTTCTTTTAAAATCTGTGGCGCTTGCCCCATGTTTCCAAAAGAATCTGGGAAATACCCTACTTTACATACCTCTCCATAAGCTTTAGCATCTTTATGCCCTATCTGAAGATTACGTACATTTGCTTCACTACTTGTCAAAAATTCATCTTGCAAGATGTACCACGGCCCTATTATAATACGCTTTTCTTGGATCAGACTTGTAAGTCTTTCTCTTTTTTCTGGCCTAACTTGCAAGTAATCTTCTAATATGATTGTTTGGCCATCCAGATGAAAACTTTTGTAATCTCGATCTTTTTCTAAAGTGTCTATTAATCTATCCATAAACTCAACTAAAAGCATATGATGTTTTTCATATGGCAAATACCATTCTCTATCCCAATGAGTATGGGATATAATATGAGCTTTTTTCATTATCTTATCCCCTCTTATCTCTTTACTTTATAGCCGCAGTAATCTAATAATAATTCACTAAACATTGCATTTGCCCAAGAGAACCATTCCCTTGTATACTCTTTAGGATCATCTACATGGAATCCTTCATGCATTAAACCCGTATCCCCATCTGTCTCCTTCATCATCTCTAGAATTCGCTTCTTTTCCTTTATATCAGAAGAAGTAAGTCCTTGCATAGCTAAGGAAATATGCCAGATGTAATTAATTGGTGTATGCGGGCTACCGATCCCTTTTGCTACTTTTCCTTTGTAGTAATAAGGGTTCATCTCACTTAAAATCATTCTTCTCGTATTCTGATAAGTCTCATCCTCTTCTGGTAAATAGCCAATATAAGGTATAGATAACAGACTTGGTACATTCGCATCATCCATAATATTGTAGTTTCCGTATCCATCCACTTCATAAGCGTACACTTTACCAAACTTGTGATGATTAATTACTCCATAAGTTTCTATCCCTACTTTTATCTCATCAGCTAATACCCTAACTTCCTTAGCAAGTTTCTCATCTTTTAAGACTTCTTGAGCAATTTCCTCCACATACCCGAGTACAACTACCGCAAACATATTAGATGGGATAAGATATCCATAAGTACACGCATCATCACTAGGTCTAAATCCAGACCACGTAAGTCCGATATTCGGCTTAACTAACGATCCCTTCCCTTCTCTTGATAACGTATCTGTAAAGTAACACTCTTTCCTTACAAAACTATAAGGTGATTTACCTTCATGATTTTGCTCTGTTTTCCATACTTCTAAAATACGATAGACAGCTTTTACAAATTGCTCATCAAACTGACTTATTCTCCCTGTATTCTTCCATAGCAAGTAACCCATCTGAAGAGGAAAACATAATGAATCAATTTCATATTTTCTCTCCCAAATCCATCCACTCATTTCTGTCTCATCTTTTTCCCAACACTTATTATTATCTTCTTCATTAAAGGCGTTGGCATACGCATCGATTAATATATACTTCATCTGTCTGCTTACAAGACCTTCAATCATATCAGCAATCTGCTCATCTTTAGCTGCAAGTACATAATAAGGTCTTAATTGACATACAGAGTCTCTAAGCCACATAGCAGGAATATCTCCTGTAATCACATAAGTTGTTCCATCTTCTAACTCTTTTACTGTTGTATCTAATGTATTGGTATAGCATTTTTCAAACATCTCAATAAGCTTTTTATCTGTACCTAATTTTTGATTAATTTCTTGGATTAATTCTTGCATTGATAATGGTAAAGTTTTTTTCATCTTCTCGTATCCTTTTATAAGTTTAGTTTCATCCTACCAGATCATTTTGCCTGCTGTCATACTTCTTTGTGCGCCATTAAAGTGTACAGCTTCTCCCATACCTGCTTCTCTAAAATGAGTCCTTGGTAAACGTTCTTCTTCTAACTCTAAAATACTATCTATCTCACCCTTAGTGTATTGCTCTACAACATGGATAGTCGTACGTAGTCTTTGAATCATCCCACCAAATCTCAAATCTAACACCTCAAACCCAAGACTCTTGTTACTAAGTTGCCATTCTTCAAATCTTTTGTCTCTCATATTTTCCATATACTTTATAAGAGGTATAAGTTGATTATTTTTGATTTCTTCCATCGCCATAAGATTTTTATTTTGATAAGCATCTACTAAATTCATCCCTAGATTCCACTTCAAACTAAGCACTTTAGCATATGCTGCATAAAACTCCCCAACTGCTTTGTACATTTTTGATTCTTCTTTTTCACTCACATTTTTGAAGTACTCATACAATTTTTCATAATGCTCAGTTAAATCTGTCTTAATTTCTCTTGTGTGGTATACAAACATACTACAAAGAGGGTCTTCGTACAACATATATTTACTAGGTGTAACCGTTGTTGTAGGATCTGAAAACTCTGGTAAAATATCAAACGCTTCTTGCTTCATATAGTTTTCATAAGAAAGACCTGTACAGAATTGTAAACGCTTTTTAAATACCTCTAAATCCACCTCTTCATTGTACCCATGTTCTGCAAAGAGTGTCGTCCCAAATAAACAAGTACTAACAGGCGCTTCACACCCATCATCAGCCCATGCCGTTGCAATAACTTCTTTGACACCTTTCTTTTTGCAAGCCATAAGCGAAGCATTGGTCGCAACAAACGTTTTGCTATGGTGAGGTGTATACCCTATCCATCTCCAAGCTCCACCCGCAAACATCATCCCACTATTTAGTGTCTTTCTTTTTTCGATGTTCTCTATATAATGCTCTTCAGTATTATTGTAATAATCCCAGTACATCAAATCTATTCCCTCTAGTATAGTGAATTGTTTTTCATCTACCCTAGAATAGTTACTAAAGAACATATCATCCCAAATGATAGGTCTTAATCCATATTCATTAGTTAACTCAATCATATATTTAAGGTGCTTTTTCATTATTTCTGGCTTAACTTCAAGCCCATGCTCATCTGCATAGCGTCCTCTACCTAATTGATAAGCTTCATCCATTCCTATGTGAATTCTTCTACTTGTAAAAGTCTCTGATAAGTGCTTAATCATTTTACGTAGTAGCTCTTGAACTTCTGGTTTTCCTACATAGAGGATATTGTCAATGTCTAAATACTTTTCTCTTTCTTGATCCCACATTAGAAATTGATCAAGATGCGCTAACGTCTGAATACAAGGGATAATCTCCACACCAAATTGTAATGCATAGGCATCGAGTTCTCTTAATTCATCTTTTGTGTAACGACCTCTTAAGTACCCAAAATAAGGTTCTCCTTCAATCTCATAAACATCTTCCATATAAAGCATCAATACGCTATTGCCCATT
The DNA here is from genome assembly GCA_036655715.1 of Cellulosilyticaceae bacterium. Taxonomy (GTDB): domain Bacteria; phylum Bacillota; class Clostridia; order Lachnospirales; family Cellulosilyticaceae; genus JAVVPO01. Next base: position 7,590 of record JAVVPO010000068.1, read on the forward strand.
ATAGCTAGCATCTCTATTACTTCTTTTGCATAGCGAATATTCACTACACCATTTCTAGAACAATCTATCATAAGCCCATTAAAAGGGAACTGTACTTTTTCCTTTAATGCAAACTCTTCCACTCCCTCTTGAGACTTCTGAGCAATATGCCCAATCCCCCTAAACAAACTGCTTTTATTAGGATATGTAATGCAAGCTTTATCTTTCGTTACCTGAATTTCTAATGTATCTCCCTCTGACTCTATAAAGCTTATTACCTTTCCCATCTCATCTATTTCAAATCCATATCTTTTTCCTAAGATTTGTAAAGCTTCCCTTAAATTCAGTCTATCCTCTTGTATGTTAAATTTCATTTCTTTCTCTCCTTTCATTTCCCCAACTCAGTTAATTTTATTTGTTTTTATTTTTTATTAAAGCGAATTTTCTTTAATATAGTCTACCAACTCACCTACTTGAGCAAAGGCTAATCCCGTTACCGTATCTGCACATCCGTAGTAAATTGCAATTCTTCCCGTTTTGCTATCTGTTAATGCTGCACAAGGGAAAACTACATTAGGAACATCGCCTACACATTCATATAACTCTTGTGGTGATAACAAATAAGGTTTCAATCTATATTTAACAATCCATGGTTTTTCTAAATCTAAAATAGCTGCACCCATACTATATACAAATCCATTACAACTATTTAATACACCATGATAAATCATTAGCCACCCTTCATCTGTTTCAATTGGAATTGGGCCCGCGCCTATCTTAGTTGATTGCCATGCAGATTCATCCCCTTTAATAGTTGACATCACATGCCTATGCATTCCCCAAAAAGTCATATCTGGACTTTGGCTGTAGAAAATATCCCCAAAGGGTGTATGTCCTGTATCACTTGGTCTACTCACCATCGCATATCGCCCATTAATTTTTTTTGGAAACAATACACCATTTCTATTATAGGGAAGAAATGCATTTTCTATTTGATGAAAAGTTTTAAAATCATATGTATAAGCTACACCAATGGTTGGCCCATGGTAACCATTACACCAAGTAACATAATATCTATCTTCAATAAAACATACCCTTGGATCATAGCGATATTCTCTTTCTAAGATTTCTTCATCTTCTCCTTCAAAAGTAATAGGCGTATGATTGATTTCCCAGTCAATTCCATCCTTACTGAATCCTGCAAATATATCCATACTTCTTGATTTGCTGTCACATCTAAATACACCTGCAAATCCACCTTCAAATGGTACCACTGCACTATTAAAAATACTGTTTGAAGAAGGAATTTGATTTCTTTTAATAACTGGATTATTGGAGTATCTCCAAATAGGGTCTTCGCACCCATTTGGTTTTTCTTGCCATGGCATATTGCTTAATTCTTGCCCTATTATCCTTGTCATAATTACATCTCTCTTCTTTTCATTTTTTTTACCGAGTCTCTATAAATGATATGTCCCGTCACAAAAATTCTAGTTTTTTTGTCTTCAACTCGATTTTCTATATAAGCAATTATCTTACTTGTTACCTTTTGCGTCATAGCTTCCATATTTATAGCTATTGTCGTTAATTTAGGCTCACATATTTCTGCATAGATATCATTATCAAATCCCACAATAGAAATATCTTCTGGAATTTGATAGTTGTTTTTTTTCAAATAGTTTATAAATTTATAAGCTGTATCATCACAATTACATACAAAAGCACTTGGCATAGTCATGGGTAAGACAAACTCTACTTCATCACCATCTTCATCTCTATCTGAAATAATCCACTCTTCATTTATAGCTAGTTTCGCTTCTAAAAGAGACCTATAGTAACCCAGATATCTATCTTGTATACTACTTGTGGAATGGATATTCCCAACAAACCCTATATCTGTATGCCCATTTTGGAGTAAGTAATTGGTTAACTCATAGGTACTGTAATAATTATCTGTTAAAATACAATCATATTCATTATCTGAATTATAATAATCTAAAAATACAATAGGAATCTCTAATTTCTTAATCTCTTCAATGTATTTTCTATTGATATCCCCCATCACAATCACACCGCTAATATAATCCTCAAAAAATAATTTAGGTAACTCTACCCCCTTTTGTTTTTCATCACTTAAAGTAAATAAGTTACACATATATCCTCTATTATTTAAGGCTGTTGCTATTTTTTGATAAAACTTTAAGTAAAATGATATATGGTCTGTTCTTGTTACATACCGTTCTCTTACCATAATGGCCACATTATTCTTAGTTTCCTGAGTTGGTTCACTACTCATTTTTTTATAACCTAGATTTATCGCTATTTCTTTAATTCTTTCCTTAAGATCTTCACTTACGCCATCTTTATCATTTAAAGCTTTAGAAACTGTCACTTTACTAATTTTTAGCTGATCTGCTATTCCTTGCATTGTTACTTCTTTTTTCTTTCTCATCCTTATTCGCTCTCTACTTCTATTAATGTTTATACCATAGTATTAAAATGAGTAGAAAACTAGCTCTTCTACTCATTTTAATATTATTATTTTCCTAAATAGGCATCAAGTTGTGCTTGTACTTCTACAAGAATATCTTGGTAACCTGCTTTGTTTAATTCCTCTAACATCTTAGGTACAACTTCATCTGGATTTACAGAACCTGTAATAAGTGATGGTGTATATTTATCTTGGATGTTGGTGCATGCAGCTACTTGATTATTAACTTTTTCTGTATTAAACATAAATCCTAATGCTGGTGAAGAGAATGATTCCTCAAGCTGAGCCTGAAGATCTTGCCATTTCGTTTCTGGTGCTGGATCTGTTACATACATATTGAAGAAAGTACCTTGTGAGTAAGCTGGCGCACTATAACCATCATTTAATATTTCAATTGTATTCTCTCCCGTCTTTTTGTAATGTTTATCTTCAATGCCGAAGGCAAGAAGGTTTCTTACATATTTATCTGTATTGATAAGTTCAATAAATTTAACTGCTTCTTCTTTGTATTTTGATCCTTCCGATACTACTAGGAATGATCCTTGAATTGTTCCTGTTGAATAGGCTGGTCCAAAGAACTTATTAGAAACCATAGGATATTTTCCCCTTGACCAGTCTTCATCTGCATGTGGGTAACCTTGTGCAGCTTTAACTGCTGTATATTGTGGATTTTCTATAAGTGTTGATGCATCCGGGTTGATAAGCCCTTCGTTGAACCATTTGTGTAATATCCTTAAGTTTTCCATTACACTTTCTTGTTCCCAAGGAGAGATAACCTTTGCAGATGGATCATTGAAATTTACATTTACATAGGGTTTTGATAAGAGCTCATCCATCTCATTGATTGTTACTATGAATCCATTTATACCTTCAAGCCCTTGGAGCATAAGTGGGTATCCACTCGGATCATTTTCTTTAATTGTTTTAAGCGCCGGCTCGAGTTCTGCTAATGTATTAATATTTTCATAATCAATACCAAGCTTTTCTACAAGTTCCTTATCCCATACCCAATATTGCGCTTGAGCTGAATCTTTATATGCTGGTACCCCAAAAATTTTATTGTTAATAGTCATCCCTTTCCACAGTTCTTCCGGAATAAACTCCCAAAGAGCTGGTGTTTCTGTAGCTAAGATTGGTGATAGATCAGCAAAGTAGTCTTTCGAAGCTAAATCTTGATAGTTTTTAATTCCGGCACCAAATGCCATATCATAACTTTCCCCACTCTGTATGATTTTCGAAAGTTTTTCACTATACTCTCCCCAACTAGCATATTTAATATCAATAGTTACACCAATCTTTTCTGCTGTGTATGTATTAAGCGCTTGGTTAACCTCTGCAAGCTCTGTTGGCTCTGTCCCAATCATCCACCACACAAGATTAACTACCTCTTTCTTCTTTGTTGTTTCCGCTGTGTCCGTCTTCACTGATACGGCTTCTTGTTTACCCCCACAACCTACTAAAGCACTCATCGACATCATTCCTACTAATAAAAGTGATAAAGCTTTCATTTTTTTATTCATTACTCATTCCCCCTTTAATTTATTTTTAATTTTTTGAAACCTATTCTTTTACTGCTCCTATTGTAAGTCCTGATATAAAATACTTTTGGAAATAAGGATAAGAGCATGCAATTGGAAGTACTACAAGCATTACAATTGCCATCTTAACGCTTTCTGTAGGCGTCTTAGCGATAAATTCCGAGGCAGAAGCCCCAAGCATTCCTATATTTTTATTAAGGAAGGTAATATCTTGTTCTATACGATTAAGCATTGCTTGAAGTGGTACAAGTTTTGTACTATCAATAAAGAGTAGTGCATTGTACCAGTCATTCCAATAACTAAATGTCAGGAATAGACCTACTGTTGCAATTGCTGGTAACGAAATCGGAATGACAATAGTTGAAAAAATTCTAAGTTGACTAGCTCCATCTATTTTAGCCGATTCTACCAATGCATCTGGTACAGTTGCTGTAAAGAATGTTCTTAAAATAATGATATAGAAAGATGATACTGCCATAGGGAGCATTAGCGCTAAAATGTTATCTTTGAGCCCTAGCATATTTGCTACTACAATATAGAAAGAAATCATCCCTCCACTAAAGAGCATCGGAATAAAAATTACCCAAGTAAAAAACTTCCTAAACTTAAAGTTTTTTCGAGATAAAGCATAGGCAATACTTGTATTAAGTAGAAGTCCCAAAATCGTTCCACCAATGGTAACAATAAGAGATATTTTCAATGAAGCCCAAATAGAATCACGTGCATCCCATAAATATTGGTACGCTTTAAACGAAAACTCTTTTGGCCAAAATTGATAACCATACTGTGCTATAGATTGTTCAGAGCTAATAGAGATCATAAATACTAATACGACTGGCAAAATGCATATAATTCCTAAAAAAATAAACAGTGTTAAAATTATAAAGTTATTTGCTTTAGAAATTTTATTAAACCTTTCAATCCCTTCAAACTTTGGTTTTACAAATTTCTTTTTCATTTAATTCCCCCTCTTTTAGAACAATCCATTCTCACCATCTATTTTCTTAACAATGGTATTTGCTGTTAAAATCGTAATAAATCCAATGACTGATTGTAAGAATACAGCCGCTGAACTCATCGCCATACTACCAGTACCCTCAATCGCTTTGTAGACATATGTATCAATTGTTGCTGTGGTATTAAAAAGCGTTCCAGCATTTTTAGGCACTTGGTAGAAGAGACCAAAGTCAGATTTAAAGATATTACCTACTGCCATAACAAACATAATAATGATAATCGGTTTAATAAGAGGCAATGTTACATATTTTATCTGTTGCCATTTTCCAGCTCCATCAATAACTGCTGCTTCATAATAAGTTTGGTCAATACCAGCAATTGCAGCTAAATAAACAATCATACCATAGCCTACTGTTTTCCATACTTGCATAAATACTAATATGTACGGCCAATACTGCTCCTGCATATACCACTGAATGGGATCTTCACCTACAATACCACGTATTTGATTAACAATCCCCTTATCATAACTTAAAAATGCAAATACAAAGTAACTTACTACTACCCAAGATAAAAAGTGTGGTAAGAACATTGCTGTTTGACAGATTTTAGCTAACCTTTTGTTATAAAGTTGTGTAATCGCAATAGCAAGTGTGACCGGCACTACTGTTCCTAAAATAATAAAGAGTGCATTGTAACAAATTGTGTTACGCATAATAATTCCCGCATCTGGTGTTTTGAATAAGAATTCAAAATTTGTAAATCCTGCCCACTCACTTTGGAAAAGACTTGTAATAAATCCCTTTCCCGGAAGCATTCTAAAATCCTTAAATGCAATTAAAATTCCTATCATTGGCAAAAAACTAAATACCAAATACCAAATAAAGGTAGGTAATGATAAAAGCGTTAGTTCTAAATCATCTCGGCTTACTTTAAATTTTCTCTTTTTACTTTCCTTCTTCAAGTACACTTCCCCCTTACTTCTTTAAATTAATAGTATTCTTTAGAAATTTAAATACTATCGCTACTTAACTTATAACTAACATTACTTAATTTATTGAATATTTATTATTTATTGTTAATTTAAATTGTATATCTTTTTGTATTAATTGTCAATATTTTTGTATTAGTTTTTATTATTTTTTATATTTATATTATATTTTTTATGTATTTTCTCCAACAATTTTTTATATTATTTTATTTTTCAAATCATTAAGTCTATTTATCTTATATTATTTTTAAATTTTGTTAAGTTACTTGTAACTTTTCTTCATTGTATTGCTACACATAAATTCTATACTTATTTTCATAGAAAAGTACTCTCCACTCTCTATTATAGAAAATGGAACCTATAAAAAAGATGCTTTTTAAAAGCATCTTTTTATAGGTTCCATTTTCTTACTCTTCATCTATTTCTTCAAGTTAAACTTCACATTAAAGGTCTTACCTTCTGCCTGTTTT
>JAVVPO010000069.1:0-13963 GCA_036655715.1 Cellulosilyticaceae bacterium
CTCCCCAACAAAAAAGAGCTAAGATTTTTAGTATCTTAACTCTTCATCAATCCATACCTTCGCACCTGCTCTATCAGCTTGGAGCATTTGTATCTGCCATTCTTGTTCTAGTCCATCTAAGTAGATAGCCATTTCTTTTCTAAAGGATACAACATTCTTAATGACTGCAATAAGTGTAGGTCCCGCTCCGCTTAAGAAAGCCCCCTTTGCACCACATGCTTTAGCCTGTGCTATAATCTCTCTCATATGCGGGATAAGTCCTGTTCTATAAGGTTCATGGAATTTATCTTCCATCGCCATCGTTAAATTTTCTACATCCCCTGTAATCATCGATGCTGTCAGTAATGCCGCCCTAGATGCATTGAATACGCCATCTGCTAATGGAATCTGCTTAGGCAGGGCTTCTCTTGCTAACTTAGTGGATAGGGTGAAGTCTGGAATCATAACTGCAAAATGAATATTCTCTGCAACGTTTATCTTAACATATTTCATATCATTCTCACTCATAGCCCCTACGGTCATTCCGCCTAATAGTGCTGGTGTTGTATTATCAGGATGCCCTTCTAACTGCGCTGCCATTTGTACGAGTTCTTCTTTTGAGAAAAAACTGTTACTCAGTGCATTAGCAATATGTAAGCCTGCTACAATACATGCCGCACTACTTCCTAGGCCTCTTGTGTGAGGAATACTATCTTGTTGAATAATACGAATGCCAGGTACTTCTTTGCCTATTTCTTTATAGAAATGACAAATCGTTTGATAGATTAAATTGGTATGGTCTGTTGGTATATCTTTATTGCCATTTTGTACAACGATTTCTAGACCTTCTGCTATTTCTTCTGCATACACTATGTTGTATAACTGAAGTGCCATGCCTATACTATCAAATCCAGGTCCCATGTTGGCTGTCGTTGCTGGTACTTTTACTTTAATCACACTTTCACCCTCCCCAAGCTGTTCTATGTTTACTTCTCTTTTATATTATCTTCTCATTTATAGCTTTTTTAACCACTTGATAGACATTTTCTATCATCTCATCAATTGGCTGTACGCCATCAATAACAATAATAGGATCTTTATTCTCTTTGCATAGCATTTTATAAGCATCTTCTACTTTTTGATGGAAATCTCTGCCTTCTAAATCTAAGCGATTGATATCTTCTACATGTTGCTTCCTAGCCATACTCACTTCAACTGGGATATCAATAACAATATTTAAATCTGGATAAATATCACATACAAAGTGATTAAGTTCTCTTACAGTATCTATTCCAAGTCCTCTTGCATGCCCTTGATAAACTAAAGAACTCAAATAAAATCTATCTGTAATGACAATCTTTCCTTCTTTTAAAGCAGGTATAACCTTACTTACCAAATGTTCTCTTCTAGCTGCTAGATATAAAAGCACTTCTGTCTTAGCATCTACATGATAATCCATTATGTTATTTCTAATGGCTTCTGCTGAAGGTATACCACCTGGTTCTCTCGTGATAACTACCTCAAATCCTTCATTTTCTAATCTTTCTTTCAGTGCTTTAGCCGTCGTTGTCTTGCCTGTTGCCTCGCCGCCCTCAAGCGCAATAAATAAACCTTTATTCATTAAGTCATCCTCCTAATTTCATGTCATCTATAAATGTTATTTTATCACTTAAGCTAAGGAACATCTACGACTTTGTCATATAATATATTAGGGATGTCTCAAATTTTTATATGAGCCACCCCTATATGATTGAAACTTTATTAATCTACTAGTTGGAATTTATCATGAATAGCATGCATAGCTCTATGCATATCTTTTTTATCAATTAAGATTGAAATTTTAATTTCTGATGTAGAAATCATATGTATATTAATATTGGAATCATACATTGCTTCAAACATCTTAGATGCTACCCCTGCATTAGCTACCATTCCAGCACCTACTATAGATACTTTTGCTAGGTTTTCATTGTAATCTACTTCTTTAGTTCCCCAACGCTCTACGTTTTTAGAAATGATTTCTTTAGCCTCTTCAAGTGCAGTATCTGCTATTGTAAAGGAGATATCCTTCGTACCATCACGGCCTATTGATTGAAGAATAATATCTACATTAATATTTTTCTTTGCTAATGTTGCAAAGATATCAAAGGCTTTACCTGGTGTATCTTGTAACCCTATTAACGATACACGTGCTATCTCATTATCTCCTGCCACTCCACTAATTAACATTCTTTCCACTTTACATACCTCCTTAACAACTGTTCCTTCTGAATGATTTAAACTTGATCTTACAACTAATTCTACGTTATATTTTTTTGCTAACTCAACTGATCTATTATGCAGTACCTTTACTCCTAATGAAGCAAGTTCTAGCATCTCATTGTAAGTTATCTCTTCTATCTTCTTAGCATTTTTTACAATTCTTGGATCTGCTGTATAAACACCATCTACATCTGTATAAATCTCACACTTATCCGCATGAAGTGCTGCTGCTATTGCTACCGCTGTAGTATCTGAACCACCTCTGCCGAGGGTTGTTATATCGTCAAAGCGATTCATTCCTTGAAAACCTGTTATCACAACGATGTTCTTTCTATCTAATTCTCTTCTAATTCTATCTGGTTTAATCTTCTTCAAACGTGCATTTCCATAAGCTGATGTGGTCATCATGCCTACTTGATAAGCATTTAATGATATAACCGGATGCCCAAGCTCTATAAGTGCCATCGCCATAAGAGCAACGGATTGTTGTTCTCCTGTAGTCAGTAACATATCCATTTCACGTTTTGATGGATTAGGAGTGATTTCCTTAGCTTTTGCTATCAAATCATCTGTTGTATCACCTTGTGCAGAAAGAACCACAACAATATCATGACCTTGCTTATAATTTTCTGCAATCCTTCTAGCTACATTAAATATGCGCTCTGCATTGGCAACAGAACTACCTCCAAATTTCTGTACGATTAACATTGGCTTTCCCCCCAATAAATCAATTAAATTGAAAAATTTAATTTTTTAGAATTCATTATATCACACTTTTTTGATTTGTATAGTTTTTATGTTAAAAATTTATCCATCAATGTATAGCCCTCATCAATTTGATACTCTGAATGATTAGCATACTCTTCATTGTAAGTATTGTATGCATTGATTATATTCATCTGCTGGCTATCGTAAATAATAAATGGCACTTTATCTCCAGTATGTGTTCTTAGCCGTACAGGTGTAGGATGGTCTGGTAATACCATTAATTTATAATCTAACCCTGCTTGCTGTAAAGCTTCTATAACTGGTCCTATTATTTTTTCATCTATATATTCTATAGCCTTAATTTTGTTATCTAGTTCAGCCCTATGTCCACACTCATCTGGTCCTTCTAAATGTATATAGACAAAATCTTTATCTTGATCTATAAGCCACCAGATAGCCGCTTTTACCTTGCCTTCATAGTTTGTGTGCACAGTACCTGTCACGCCAGGTACATCTATAGACTTCATGCCTATGCCTATACCTATTCCCTTTATGAGATCTACGGCTGAAATAACTGCCCCGTCTAAGCCATACTTTTCTTTAAAGATTGGAAATTGTGGTTTCGTCCCTTCACCCCAAATCCACATACTATTTGCAGGTTTAAGTCCTCTCTCTTTTCTTGATATATTAAGAGGATGCTTACTTAAAATTTCATAACTTCTAATCATTAACTGCCAGATTTCTTCCTCATTTGCACCACAAGGTTTATGATCTTTAATAGTCTTTCCTAATATATCATGAGGTGGCATCAGCCTAACTTTTGCACTGCCTTCTCTCCATACCAACAGATGTCTATAACTAATTCCTGTATAGAACTTATGCCACGCATCACCTAACTCTTCTGCAACCGCCTTAATTAATACATCTGCTTCTTCTGTAGTAATTTCATCAGCACTGTAGTCTATAATCCTTTTATCTTGATATTCTTCCTCTTCACTTAATGTCACTAAGTTAACTCTAAAAGTAACATCGCTCTCTTGCAATTCTACACCTATACTAAGTGCCTCAAGGGGGCTTCTTCCAAAGTAATATTTCTCTGGATTATATCCAAGCACAGCTAAGTTAGCTGTATCACTCCCTTTAGGGCATCCCTCCGGAATCGTCTTTACAGCCCCAATAATGCTATAGGGTGCTAACTTCTCAAGATGTGGTGTATAAGCATAGTCTAGAGGTGTCTTATCTCCAAGTTCTTTTATCTTTTCATCTGCCATACCATCTGCTAAAATAACTACATACTTCATCTTTTCACCTTCTATTTCTCTATATGAATAGCACTTATTACTCTTAAGTCTTGCTTAACTTCATCTATTTTTATCTCAAACTCATTTTCAGTTTGTTTTTTTGTAATAAAAACATATTCATTTGGATTAAGTGCTACGACTTCTTCTACTTCTCCAAAAATATCTTTAACTAATACACTTGTATAAACGCGTTCTCCTTCTACTCTTACAAAATACCTTGTCTTCATTTCTTCTCTAGGTACAATCGCCAATTTTTCTCTATTCCAAAAGATACTTATATGTGTTCCTTCATGTCTAGCTGCATCAATAACATCTGCAACTACTGCACTTGCAGTTGGAAGCTTCCCAGCTCCTCTTCCATAAAACATAACATCTCCTACCATATCACCTTTTACAAATACTGCATTAAACACATCATTTACATTAGCAAGTGGATGTTCATTAGAAATAAGTGTTGGTGATACACTTACACTTATTTCTCCTTCATGCTTCTTGCAGGTACCTAGTAACTTGATACTATATCCCATACGCTTTGCATAATCCATATCTTCCTTTGTAATCTTTGTGATCCCTTGTGTTGGCACATCTTTATAATCTATATGCTCACCAAAAGCTAGCGATGCAAGTATAGCTATTTTTCTACAGGCATCATGCCCTTCTACATCTGCTTCAGGATTTCTCTCTGCATAACCAAGTTCTTGAGCTTCTTGTAACACACTTTCAAATCTTCTACCTTCATTTTTCATCTTTGTTAGTATAAAGTTGGTTGTTCCATTAAGTATCCCTGTTATCTCCTTGACATTATCTCCTGTCAAAGCAGTATTTAAGGGTCTAATAATAGGTATTCCCCCACCTACACTTGCTTCAAACAAAAAGTTACAGCTATTTTGTTTTGCTATTTCTATGAGCTGTGGGCCATACATAGCTACTAGCTCTTTATTAGAAGTTGCAACACTCTTTCCCTTTAAAAGAGCCGCTTTCACATAGGAATATGCAGGTTCTAATCCACCCATTGCTTCTGCTATAATACCAACAGAATCATCCTCTAATATCGTTTTGAAGTCTTTTACAATTTTATCCTTCATCGAATCATTTTCAAACTCTCTAATATCTAATATATATTTTAAGTCTATCTGACATTTTGCTTTTTTCTCAATAATTCCCTTATTTTTTATAAGTACTTCTACAACTCCTGATCCTACAGTTCCATACCCTAATACAGCTACGTTCATCTCTAAACTCCCCCTTTTTTATTCCCGAGCTAATAACTTAACATTTTGAACCCCTTCCATGGATTCTATGGCTTCTAACAATTCTCCAATTTCCATTTTTATCTGTGATGTTTCCATGCATATATTAATAATAGCTACACCATTCATAGGAATCATCTGATTGATTGTTAATATATTGGCTCCTGTTCCTGCTACGCAGTTGAGCAGATCAGAAAGTGTCCCTGATTTATCCTTCAGATGAATGAGTATTGTAATAGTTTGCCCTTTTCCTTTTTCATAAAAAGGCATAATAGCATCTTTATATTTATAAAAAGAACTTCTACTAATGCCAACCCTCTCTGTTGCGTCTTGTACCGTAAGTATTTTTTCACTCTCTAGTAGCTCTTTTACCTCCATTACCTTAATAAAAACTTCAGGTAATACATCCTTACTTATCACATAGAATTGATTTTTCTCTTTCATCTTATTCTCCTTGTTCGCTATATGTGAACATTTGTTTCCATACCACAGACTATAACATATTATTCATTTATTGGCAAGTAACTTTTTTACATTTATTTTGTTTTTTCAAAATATTTAGTTTTATATTTTTATTAATTTTTTATACGTAGCAAAAAGCACTTAGCCACGCTTAATAAACGATAACTAAGTGCTTTTATATTAATCTCTTTGATGAATCCAGACAAGATAAGCATTAATAAATTTATCGATATCTCCATCCATTACTGATCCTGTATTACCAGTTTCTTCAGTTGTTCTATGGTCTTTAACCATATTATAGGGATGAAATACATAAGAACGAATCTGACTTCCCCATGCAATTTCTTTTTTCTCACCACGGATACCATCCATTGCGGCTAATTTCTCTTCTTCTTGTCTTTCAAAGAGTTTCCCCCTTAACATTTGCATTGCTTTTTCTCTATTTTGAATCTGTGAACGTTCATTTTGGCACTGTACAACTATCCCTGTAGGTAAATGTGTAATACGTACAGCTGAATCCGTTGTATTGACATGCTGTCCACCTGCTCCAGATGAGCGGTAAGTATCTATTCTTAGGTCTTCTGTTCTGATTTCTACTTTCACATCATCTGCAAGTTCTGGGACAACATCACAAGATGCAAAAGAAGTATGCCTTCTACCTGATGAGTCAAATGGTGAGATTCTTACTAGTCTATGAATTCCTTTTTCTGCCTTGAGATATCCATAGGCATTCTCTCCACTAATCTGAAGAGTAACTGACTTGACTCCAGCTTCCTCACCATCTAAACAATCTAACATTGCTACTTTATAGCCATGTGAATCGGCCCATCTTTGATACATTCTAAGTAGCATATTTACCCAGTCACACGCCTCTGTTCCACCAGCTCCTGCATGGAGAGAAAGCATAGCATTATTTCTATCATATTCGCCATCTAACAAGGTAGCAATACGCATATTTTCATAAGTCGTCACAAAAGTCTCCGCTTCACTCTGAGCTTCTTGTGCAATATCTACATCATCTTCTTCTATACCTATTTCAATCAATGTAAGCGAATCCTCATAAGCACTACAAAGACTTTCATACTTATCAACTAATTCTTTATAAGTTTTAAGCTTCTGAAGGTCCTTCTGGGCAGCAGCCATATCAGTCCAAAAATCTGCTTCTCCAGATATTTCCTCAAGCCTTAAGATCTCATCCTTGTGCCTTGCAATGTCAAAGAGAGTTCCCCATTTCCATTAATTTAGCTTTGTACGGCGCAAGCGTTCCTCTAAGTTGCTCTAACTCTAGCACAAATATCACTCCTTTTATATCTTAATCTGTTTATAGTATACCATATTTACTATAGGTGTTGGCTAGGTATATTTTGATATACCCCCTTACTTTTTTTACTCCTTCATATTAGAAAATCCTCCTCAAAAAAAATCTCAAAGAACTATTCCTAGTTCCCTGAGATTTTCTCACCCTACTCTATTTATCTATCCCACAACACTGCTTATACTTCTTCCCACTACCACATGGACAAGTATCATTACGACCTATTTTTTCTTTTTTCACAATAGGTTGTGCACCTAAACTTGTATCTTGGTGATTTGTAGCAATAGGCTCTGCTACTCTTTCACGTTTGATTTCTTTATTAACCACAATACGTACATGGTATAAAGCTTTTACAGTTTCTTCTTGAATGTTCTCTGTCATTTCTTCGAACATCTCAAAGCTTAAGAATCTATATTCTACAAGTGGATCTCTTTGGCCATACGCTTGAAGGTTGATACCTTGACGCATTTGTTCCATGTTATCTAAGTGATCCATCCATTTTTGATCAATTACTTTAAGAAGCATAACACGTTCGATCTCTCTAATTTGCTCGCCTACTTCTTCTTCTTTTGCATCATAAAGTTTAAGAGCTTTTTCATAAAGAGTTTCTTTTAAACTTTCTACTGATAAAGCATGTTGCTCTTCTTTTGTGAACTCTATTTCTCCAAATGGAATAACTGTGTTAAGGTGTTCAAACATCCTAGCAAGTTCCCAGTCTTCCGGGTATTCGATGCCAGCTACACAAGTGTCTACGCTACGGCTAATTACTTCTTTCACCATTGCTAATATATTGTCACGTAAGTTCTCATTTTTAAGTACTTTGTAACGTTCTGTGTAGATAATTTCTCTTTGTTCATTCATGATTCTATCATATTCTAATAGATGTTTACGGATACCAAAGTTATTACTTTCTACTTTAGTTTGCGCTCTTTCTATCGCTTTAGATAAAATTTTGTGTTCAATTGGCTCATCATCTGGAAGGCCAAGTGCATTAAACATTTTCATTGTTGAGTCTGGTGTAAAGAGTCTCATTAGATCATCTTCTAGAGCAAGGTAGAATCTAGATTCACCTGGATCTCCCTGACGTCCTGAACGTCCACGAAGTTGATTATCAATACGACGTGATTCATGACGCTCTGTACCAATAATTTTAAGACCACCTAGCGCTTGTACACCTTCTTCAAGCTTGATATCTGTACCACGACCAGCCATATTAGTAGCAATAGTAATAGCACCTTTTCTACCTGCTAATGATACAATTTCAGCTTCTTTAGCATGGTATTTTGCATTAAGTACTTGGTGTTTTACACCTTCTTTTTTAAGTAATTTACTTAAAAGTTCTGATGTATCAATCGTTACTGTACCAACAAGTACTGGTTGTCCTTTTGCATAAGACACTTTGATATCTTCAATAACAGCTTTGAACTTCTCTACTTCAGTTTTGAATACTACGTCTGGTTGGTCTATACGAAGTATAGGCTTATTAGTAGGAATGACAATAACATCCATTCCATAAATATCTCTAAACTCACCTTCTTCAGTAAGAGCTGTTCCTGTCATACCTGATTTTTTAATGTATTTGTTGAAGTAATTTTGGAAAGTAACTGTTGCAAGTGTCTTACTTTCTTTTTGTACTTCTACACCTTCTTTAGCTTCTATCGCTTGGTGAAGACCATCTGAATATCTACGACCATCCATTAGACGACCTGTAAATTCATCTACGATAATAATCTCGCCTTCTTCATTAACAATGTAATCTTTTTCAAGATGCATTAAGTTATGAGCTTTAAGTGCTATATTAATATGATGTTGAATTTCCATATTTTCTGGATCAGCTAAGTTTTCTACGCCGAAGTATTGCTCAGCTTTTTTCACACCATCTTCAGTAAGTGTTACTGTTCTTTGCTTTTCATCTACGATGAAATCGCCTTCTTCTTCTATCTCTTCACGCATAAGAGTAGACATTGCTGATTCTTCTCCAAGAAGTTTACCTTTTTTAAGTCTTCTTACAAAGATATCTGCTGCTTTGTAAAGGTGAGTAGATTTTGATCCACTTCCTGAAATAATAAGAGGTGTTCTAGCCTCATCGATTAATACAGAGTCAACCTCATCGATTACAGCATAATGAAGTTCTCTTTGTACCATTTCTTCTCCATATAACACCATATTGTCACGTAGGTAATCAAATCCAAACTCATTATTTGTACCATATGTGATATCAGAGTTATAGGCTTCTCTTCTTGCAGTGTTGTCCATATTGCTTAAGATACATCCTACTGATAATCCTAAGAAATTATGAAGCTGCCCCATCTCTTCTGAGTCACGCTTTGCAAGATAATCATTTACTGTTACTACATGTACACCCTTACCTTCTAATGCATTAAGATATGATGGAAGTGTTGCAACTAAAGTTTTACCTTCCCCTGTTCTCATCTCTGCTATACGACCATTATGAAGAATAATCCCCCCAACAAGCTGAACTCTATAATGTTTCATATTGAATACACGTACTGATGCTTCACGACATACGGCATAAGCTTCTGGTAAAATGTCATCTAATGTTTCACCATTTGCTAATCTTTCTTTGAATTCAGCTGTTTTAGCTTTAAGCTGTTCATCTGAAAGCTTTTGCATTGCCTCGTCATAGGATTCTATTTTTTGGACAATTGGTTCCACTCTTTTTATTTCACGCTGAGAGTGAGAGCCAAAAATTTTCTCTATTACGTTCTTCAAAATTTTCACCTTCTTCTTTGAGTTTATGTATATTCATCCATATACTAGTAATCATTCTGTTCTTCATCAAACACTATCATTAAGTATAGCAAATATTATACCCTATTACAACTATACATCTTATCCAATTATCACCAGTATTATGCGAATTTCCCCATAATACTTTTATTTTAACACCTTCTTTTTAGAGTAGCAACTTCCTTATTAAAGCTTATCACTCTATTTTCCTCGAAAAACTAAATATTTCCTATTTCAAAAAGGATATTCATCTTTTATTAAGTCCACACTAAGGCTATAGAAAAAACAATTCATTTCGTATGCTTTAAGGAGGTTTTTATATGTTCAAACTAGCTAAATTTTTAAAACCTTATACCGGTTTTCTAATACTTGCTCTGGTACTTCTTTTCCTTCAATCTATAGCCACTCTCTTTCTACCTAAACTTATGTCCCAGATTGTAGATGTAGGTATTACAAATAGTGATATAACATACATACTTCGCATCGGCATGCTTATGTTATTAGTAGCTCTTTTAGGCTCTATCTTCACTGTTGTTGCGAATCTTTTTTCATCCAAGATTGCTATTGGGCTTAGTAGTGATTTGCGTAAAACACTTTTCACTAAAGTAGAGTCTTTTTCTCTTAGTGAATTTAATAAGATAGGTACTGCCTCTTTGATTACTCGTACAACCAACGATGTGACTCAAATCCAGCAGTTAGTATTAGTTGCACTTCGTATTATGGTTACTGCACCACTTATGGTCATAGGTGGCATACTTATGGCACTTACCACTAACTTAGAACTTTCTATCACCCTACTTCTATCTATCCCAATCTTGCTTTTAGTCATTTTAGTAGTAGGTAAAAAGGGTATTCCACTCTTTAAAGCCATGCAAGATAAACTTGATAAAGTAAACCTCATTCTAAGAGAAAATTTAACAGGTACACGTGTCATTCGTGCTTTTAATAAGATAGATTATGAGGAAAAACGTTTTAATGTATCTAATCTTGACTTAACTGATAATGCTATCAAAGTTAATAAAATCATAGCTACACTCATGCCCAGTATGATGGTTATTTTAAATCTCACAACTGTCGCTGTATTGTGGTTTGGCGGTATCAAAGTAGATCAAGGTTACTTAGAAGTAGGTAATTTAATTGCCTTTGTTCAATATGTTATGCAAATTATGATGTCTCTTGTCATGCTTACTATGATGTTTATTATTATCCCTAGAGCTTCTGCCTCTGCCGTACGTATTAATGAAATTCTTGATTTGAACTTTGAAATTGCAGATAAATCAGATTCAGTTATGTCTACAACTCAAACAGGCTATGTGATATTTAAAGATGTAAGCTTCTTATTTCCTGGAAGCGAAGAACCAGCCTTATCTCATATTTCTTTTGCTACGAAACCTGGGCAAACAACAGCTATCATAGGTGGAACTGGTTCAGGTAAGACCACACTTATTGAACTTATTCCTAGATTTCACGATGTTTCTTCTGGTGAAGTCCTTGTTGATGGAGTGAATGTACGTGATCTTTCTCAAGAAACCTTACGTTCTAAAATTGGCTTTGTTCCTCAAAAGGCTATTTTATTTAGTGGATCTATCAAAAATAATTTATGTTATGGCAAGGAAGATGCCACTGATGCTGAAATACACCATGCTCTTGAAGTAGCCCAAGCTAGTGAGTTTGTTAGTGATATGCCTGAGGGCATCGATTCTTTCATCGCTCAAGGTGGGGCAAATGTTTCTGGTGGCCAAAAGCAACGACTTTCTATTGCCCGTGCGCTTATCAGAAAACCTGAGATTTATCTATTTGATGACAGCTTTTCTGCACTTGATTTCAAGACAGATGCAGCCCTTCGCAAAGCCCTTCATCACGAAACAGGAGATGCTTCTGTGATTATTGTAGCTCAGCGTATTAGTTCCATTATGGATGCTGACCAAATTATAGTGCTTCATGAAGGTCAAACTGTGGGAATTGGCACACATAAGGAGCTTCTTAGCAATTGTCCTATTTATAAAGAAATCGCTCTATCTCAACTTTCTAAGGAGGAACTCGAATGAAAGGTAATCAATCCCCTAGCCAAGGCGCTTCACCTATGGGACATGGCATAGTATTAGGTGGCGGCAAAGCCAAAAACTTCAAAAGCTCTTTTATGCGTCTTATAGGCTATTTCAAACCACGCAAATTTAGGCTTATGCTCGTTGTGCTATTTTCTATTTTAAGTACTATTTTCATGGTTATTAGCCCTAAGATTTTGGGTAATACAACAACTGTTATTGCGAGTGGTGTAGCTAGTAAATTACAAGGTGGGCTAGGTATTGATTTTAATACTATAACCAAACTACTAGTCACCTTAACCATTGCCTACATCCTTAGTGCATTTTTTGCTTACCTCCAACAATATCTCATGTCTGATATTGCACAGCAAACAGTCTTTACACTGCGTAGTGAAGTAGATGCTAAGCTAGCACCTCTTCCTTTGCAATACTTCGACACGCATGCTACAGGTGATATCTTAAGTATTGTAACCAATGATGTGGATAATATTAGTAATACTTTACAACAAAGCCTTACACAGTTTATCACTTCTATGATTACTATCATTGGCGTTATCGTTATGATGCTTACTATTAGTCCTTTGCTTACCCTTATCATCTTAGTTACTTTACCGCTAGGCGTCTTAGTTATTAGACCTATAGTTAATCGCTCTCAAAAATTCTTTTCAGGACAACAAGAGTATCTAGGTAATCTTAATGGACACATTGAAGAAATGTATACAGGTCATAAAGTTGTCAAAGCCTTTGGTCATGAGCCTACTTCTATCCAGGAATTTACACTTATCAATGATAAACTCTATGACTATGGATGGAAAGCTCAATTCTTATCAGGACTTATCATGCCACTTATGATGTTCGTCAATAATATAGGTTATGTTGTTATCACCGTTGTAGGCGGTATACTTGTTACTAAAGGCTCTATCAATATCGGAGATATTCAGGCCTTTATCCAGTATTCCAGACAGTTCACCCAGCCTATTAATCAGCTTGCTAATATTGCTAATATTCTTCAGTCCACTGTAGCTTCTGCTGAACGTGTCTTTGAATTTCTTGATGCTACGGAAGAAATACCTGACTCGAATGAATGTATTGTTCTAGAAAATCCAAAAGGCAATGTAACTTTTGATCATGTTAAATTCGGTTACAAACCAGAGCACATACTCATGAAAGATGTCAATATAAAGGTAAAAAAAGGCCAAACGATTGCCATCGTCGGACCTACTGGGGCTGGTAAAACTACTATGATTAATCTTCTTATGCGTTTTTACGAATTAAATGATGGTTCTATCAAAGTAGATGATGTAGACATTACTCATATCAAACGAAGTGATTTAAGAAAACTATTTGGTATGGTACTTCAGGATACATGGCTCTTTAAAGGAAGCATTAGGGACAATATCGCCTATGGCACAGAAAATGCTACAGATGACGAAGTGATAGCTGCTGCAAAAGCCGCTAGTGCAGACCACTTTATCCGTACCCTACCACAAGGCTATAATACAGAACTCAATGAAGAAGCCTCAAATATCTCCCAAGGGCAGAAACAATTGCTCACTATCGCTAGAGCTATCTTAGCTAATCCTGTTATCCTTATCCTGGATGAGGCTACAAGTAGTGTAGATACACGTACGGAAAGTTATATTCAAAATGCCATGACACGCCTTATGGAAGGTAGAACTAATTTCGTCATAGCTCATAGACTCTCTACTATTAAGGATGCAGATATGATTTTAGTTATGAAGGCTGGGAACGTTATAGAGAAAGGTACTCATGAAGAACTGTTAGCTAAGAAGGGGCTTTATGCTGATTTGTATAATAGTCAGTTTGATCACTCTGCTTAAGGGGATGGTTCACTTTAAACAGTATGCCTAGGGGCAGTTAGGGAAAGGT
>JAVVPO010000070.1:0-13536 GCA_036655715.1 Cellulosilyticaceae bacterium
AAATCTTGATGTAAAAAATAAAAAGAGAATGTCCATGGGCATTCTCTTTTTATTTTTTAGACAAAAAATATAAATTAATAAAATAATACTTTTTTGTAAAAACATGATAAAATATAATAAAAAATAAAAAAATATAAAATATTTTAAAAGAGAGAGTAGGATTAAAAAAATGAAAATTAGTAATATAAAATTACGAAATATATCTATTACTAATAGATTACGATGGTCTTTTTTTGTATTATCTTTATTACCCATTTTAATTGTAGGAGTTTTCTCAGCGAATACATCTAAGCAAGCTATTATGAGCAAGAGTACAAATTATATAGAACAAATTGTAAGAACACTAGGGGATAATATAGAAAATGAATTAGAAAAATATGAGAATTTAATGGATGAATTAATTCTTAATACAACCATTCAGCAGGGGCTAAGAGATTTTGGTGAAATGAATTTTGCACAGAAAACTGTGATGAAAGAGGATATCGCACGGATATTAAAAAGAAAATTCTCATCTTATCCACACATAAGAGATGTAAAAATCATTAATAATGATAATGAGCAAATTTATCAAAGAGGATATTTGCTCAATGATGAGACACATATTGAAAATATTATAGACACCATCAAGATGAATGGTGGCGTTACTAATTGTTTTTCTACAGAGATTTATAATGAAAAATATATTGTCATGTCCAAAGTAATCTACTCTGTCTACAATAGAAATAAAGTTGGCTATGTGGTACTTGTGTTGCGGGAGAATGCAGTCTTAGATGTCTACAAAGAAGTGAATCTTGGTGAAGGAGATAATATTATTTTAATAGATAAAAATGATAAGGTATTATCTTCAAAACAAGATAGCAAGAAGATTGAAGAACAAAATATAGAAGAATTTGTAGAGGCTATAAGAGCTAATCAAAAAATAACGAGTAATCAATTAGACTTTGAGTATAACAATCAAGACTATATGATGATTCATAATCAGATACCTAATTATGACATAGAAATTGTGGGGGGAATACCTTATAAATATTTACATAAAGAAATTATTTTAATTAGTAAAAATGTGATTCTTATCGTAATCATATGCTTTATTTTATCCATGATTGCTTCAACCATTATTTCACGAAGCATTACACAGCCCTTACATGATTTAGTGGACTATGTAGGAGCGGCTGCTAAGCAACGATTTGATAAAGATTTCATAGATGATAACAAAGATGAGTTAGGTGTTGTAGGACGTACATTTATAAAAATCACAAAACAGTTGAAAGAGGTAATAGAACAGATAGAAAGAGAACAAAAAGAAAAAACAGAGCTAGAAATTAATATGTTACAGGCTCAAATTAATCCCCATTTTTTATTCAATACCCTTAATTCTCTAAGGTGGATTTCTATGATGAGTGGAGCACATAGTGTAAGTGAAGGAATTCTTGCTTTATCTGATTTGCTCAGGAATACAATCATTCATAAAGCTGAGTATATTACGATTGAGGAGGAGTTAGATAATGTAAATAATTATATTCTGATTCAAAGGCTACGCTATGGGGATTTATTTAATATTGTGCTAGAAATACCAGAGCACTTACTTGAATATAAGACACTCAAATTTATCTTACAGCCTATTGTAGAAAATGCTATTATACATGGGGGCTGTGAGCAGCAACAGATGGTAGATATCACGATTAGACTGACTGAGCACGAGAAACAATTAATTTTTGAGGTGATAGATAATGGAAAAGGATTTGATAAAATAGAGGTTAAAACAGCTAGACATTCAGCTAAATTATCTGGAATAGGTGTAGGAAATGTAAAGGATAGGATTAGGCTTAACTTTGGAGAAGAGTACAGTGTACAGATTGCAAGCCAGCCAGGTGTGGGGACAACAGTAAGTTTAAATATTCCTAAGATAAGAGGTGAAGGATGATGTATAAAATTTTAATAGTTGATGATGAAAAGATTATTCGTATAGGGTTACAGTCTATCATAAATTGGGAAGAGCTAGGATGTAAAGTGATAGGAGTCGCATCAGATGGCGTGCAAGCCCTAAAAACAATAGAAGAAGAGCAAGTAGATGTAGTTATAACAGATATTAAGATGCCTAATATGGATGGGATCTCCTTAACTAAAGAGTTAAAGGCTAGGAAGTTTCAAGGGGAAATTATCATGCTTACTAATTATGGGGAATTTGAAATGGCAAGAGATGCTTTAAGATATGGGGTACATGATTACTTACTTAAAGCAACCCTAAGGCCAGAAGAGATAGAAAAGACAGTGATAACGATAGTAAAGAAACTTGAAAATAGAGGACAGCTTAGTCAAAAGATAGATATAGAAACCAAATCACAGAAGATGGATAAGGAAGATTTGGATAAGATAAGCGAAGTTTTTAGGGGAGTTGTAGATAAAGAAGAGCTACATATAAAGGAAGAGCTTAAATCAGCCTATAGATTTATGCTTATTAGACGTGTGCAAAGCAAATACGAGAAACAAAATCAAGAAAACAAATTATTAAGTAGCTACGAGGGGGCTATTCTTAATATCGTGAGAGAAATTGTATCGCTAGAGAGAGAAGTTAATATTTTCTATCATGAGAACTGGGCAATTTATATATTGCCTAAGACGCAGCTGAAGGAAAAAGAGAAATTTATAAAAACAGCTTTACAAATTCAAAATCATATTAAAATGTATACAAATGTAAAGGTTATCACAGTAATTGGTGAAACATTTATGAATACACAAGATTTTGGAGTCTTTTTAAGTAAATGCATAAAAGCTTCTAAACTCGTGTACTACAAAGGCTATCAAAATGTTATTTTGCAAGAGGAAGGTGGTGAAACAAATACATATAAGACCATACCTCATGAAAGGTTTGCAAGTGAATTTAAACAGATGCTAGATGTAGGGGGATATGATGATGCAATAGAGTTAACCAAGGAGTTTTTAAATCATATTAAGGAGTTACGGCTTAGCACCTTGCAGGTGGATGAGTTTTTAAATAAGTTAATGAATGACATGATTATAGATTATGGCATTTATTTAGATAAAGATAAGGGGAAACTTAAGGAGATTGCTATTAAGTATAGGCAATGTACAACACTTGATGAGATTAAAGAAGTACTGGGTGAACTTATTTATACAATTTGTAGCTATATATTACAGGTTAAGGATATGCACTATAGAAAAGAAGTTGTGGAGATTATAGAGTATATTAACCAAAATGTAGATAAGAAAATTACACTCTCTTCTTTATCGGAAGAGGTAAATATGAATGAAAGCTACATTAGTAGATTGTTCAAAAATGAGACAGGAACGAATATCGTTAATTACATTAACATGATTAAAATGGAAAAGGCTAAGGAGTTACTAAGACAGCCAGATATGATTGTAAAGGATGTAGCTAATGCTTTAGGGTTTGAAGAGCAATCTTATTTCAACAGAATGTTTAAAAAGTATTTTGGACTTAATCCTAAAGAGTATAAAAAGATAAATTAGTACTATTTATATAAAAATAGAAAGTAAAAATTTTTTAAATTACAGTAAATAAAATCTATTTAGTTAAATTTTATAATTGTGTATAATAAAACTATAAAATAAATACAATGTAAGATAAGGTAATAAAAATTAGGGGAGGTATTTAATATGAAAAAGAAATTTATTGCAGCATTATTAACAAGTGCTCTTGCAGCTTCTGCATTCACAGGGTGTGCGGCTAAAGAAGCTACGCCAGCACCAGAAGTAAAAGCGGAGGAAACAAAAACAGAGGCTAAAGAAGAGCCAGCACCAGCAACGCCAGAAGATCAAATACTTAATATTGCAGTATTTGAAGGTGGATATGGTAGAGCTTACTGGGATGCAATAGCTGTAGAGTTTGAAAAAGCAAATCCAGGTGTAAAAGTAGTTATAGAAGCAAATCCAGAAATTGGTGAAATTATCAGACCAAAATTATTATCAGGAGATGCACCAGACTTTATCTACTTACCATCTACAAATGGATCAGGTATTGCTAACGCTTTAGTAAAAGATAAATTATTAGCAGATATCACAGATGTATTCGAAGATCCAGCTATCAAAGACAAAATCTTACCAGGATTCTTAGATGGTACAGCAGCTCAACCTTATGGAGATGGAAAAATTTATTTAGCGCCACTTTACTATTCATCAACAGGTCTTTTCTACAATGCAGATACATTTGAGAAAAACGGTTGGGATGTACCTGTAACTTGGGATGAATTCTTTGCTTTAGGAGACAAAGCAAAAGAGGTTGGCAAATCACTTATTACATATCAAGGATTACATCCAGGATACATGGAAGCTATGCTTATCCCAGCAATGGTATCTTCAGTTGGACCAGAAGGATTTGATAAAGCTTCAGCTTATGAAGAGGGTGCATGGGAGCAACAAGGTATCATCGATGCTATGAAGAAAATCGAAGATATCCAAAAAGGTGGCTACTTAATGAACGGAACAGTAGCACTTGACCATACACAATCACAATCACAATGGTTACTTGGTAATGCATTATTCATTCCATGCGGTTCATGGCTTGAAGGTGAAATGGCAGATGCTCCAAGAGAAGAAGGATTCAAATGGGGATTCACTGCATCACCAGTATTTAATGTAGATGATGAGAAATATACTTTAACAGTTGTAGAAGAAATGTATATTCCAGCAGCATCAGATCAAGTTGACTTAGCAAAAGAATTCTTGAAATTCCAATATACAGATGTAGCGGTTGCATTAAATGCAGAGCTTGCTAAAGGTATTCCACCAGTAAAAGGTGCAGCAGATGTTATTACTCCTTTCGTAGAAGAAGCAACAGCTGCAACATACCAAGTATATGAAGATGGATACAATCCTTATGTCCTTAGATTTGCAACTGTAGAAGGAACAGAAGTTAATCCTAAAGATGAGTTATTCAACAACGTGACAACAGTTATGAATGGCGAAATGACAGCAGAAGAGTGGTCAGCGCACATGGAAAAAGTATCTGATTCTGTAAGAGATAGCGTGGTTAAATAAGTTGAAATAATAACAACTGCAGGGAGTGATGAGGGCGATGCGCATCAACACTCCCTTTTGTTTTCTAAGTGTATCGTATAAAAAGACGTTAGGCTAAGTAGGAGGGGGATAAAATGGTAGAAAATAAGAAAAAAAGAAATCCTCAAAAAATAAAAACTGGTATATATCTAGCAATATCCTTAATACCAGCAATATTTCTTTATGGATTATTTGTAATTTATCCGACATTTAATGTATTTAAAACCTCATTGTATAAATGGAGTGGGTTATCACCACAGAAAACATTTATAGGACTTGATAACTTTACAAGATTATTTGCAGATGATAAGTTTTGGTTAGCTATGAAAAATACATTATTCATCTTGTTAGTGTGTACAGTAATTACCATGTTTCTTTCACTGTTTTTCGCAGCGGCGCTGACACAATCAAAACTTAAAGAGAAAAATTTTTATAGGGTGATATTCTTCTTCCCGAATGTACTCTCTATCGTAGTTATAGGGGTTTTATTCAAAAATATCTATGAGCCTAATACAGGAATTCTGAACTCTTTATTAAAAGGAGTAGGACTTGAGAACCTAACACATGCTTGGCTTGGTGAATCAAAGACGGTACTTTGGGCAATTGTCATAGCCATGGTTTGGCAAGCGGTAGGATACTATATGGTTATGTATATGGCAGGAATGGATGGGATCTCACCAGAGCTTTATGAAGCCGCAGATATTGATGGTGCTTCTAAGTTCACACAGTTCTTTAAAATAACTATACCTATGATTTGGAGTATTATAAGAGTAACGATTGTATTCTTTATTACTTCTACACTTAATATGAGCTTCCTATTTGTAAATGTTATGACAAATGGGGGACCTAATAGTCAATCAGAAGTATTACTAACGTATATGTATAGGCAAGCTTTTACAAATTCAAACTTTGGATACGCTATGGCGATTGCAGTAGTTATCTTTGTTCTTGCTTTTGCACTAGCTATTATCAGTAATATATTAACTAATAAAGAAGAAGACTAAGGAGGTGCTAGAATGAATAAAGGAGAATTAGAAGTAGGGCCAAAAGCCAAATTAAAGTATGATGAAATTAACTACAAAAGAATTTTGGGGAACACTCTTTTAAGGCTAGTACTTGTGTTTACCACTTTATTAGTTGTACTGCCTATCTTATGGGTATTATATACATCATTCAAAACAAGTACAGAATTTTTAACTAGCCCATGGTCATTGCCACAAAGTTTGCAATGGGATAATTATTATAGAGCTTTTGTTAAGGCCAATATGGGGGATTTCTTTATGAACTCCATTATGGTAACAGCAGGAGCTATGGCATTGTTATTTGCTATTATTATACCTGCAGCCTATGCCTTATCAAGATTTAAGTTCAAGATGTCAAAAGCTATTTTAATGCTATTTATGGCAGGACTATTTATTAATGCAACTTATATCGTAGTACCTATATTCCTACTTTTGAAAGATCTGAAAATGTTAGATAATAGATTAGCGCTAGTCATTGTTTATGCAGCAACGACACTGCCTTTTAATATTTATCTCTTAACAGGATTTATGAAAGGGATTCCAGGGGATTACGAAGAGGCAGCGCATATAGACGGCTGTGGTTATTGGGGAACCTTATTTAAAATTATTATGCCAATGTCTAAACCAGGAATTATAACAATCCTTATGTTTTCATTCATGAGCTATTGGAATGAATATGTATTGGCATTAACACTTATTCAGACAGAAAGCAAACGTACACTTTCTGTAGGACTTAAGAACCTTATGGAAATTCAAAAATATGCGACAGACTGGGGTGCAATGTTTGCAGGACTTGCAATCGTTATGTTACCAACTATGATTTTCTATGCTTTAGTACAGAAAAAACTTACATCAGGATTAAGTCTAGGTGGATTAAAAGGTTAAAACAAAAGCCGGATAAGCTCATTTATGATACAATGGGGATGATTTTAAATCATCCTCATTTTTTTACACTAGAGGATGTAATGATGTCGTGATGAATATTGAATAATTAGATTAAAAAGTATATAATAGGACTAAGCTTGTATAATTAAGGAGTAATGAAATGGACATTAAATCAATAAGAGGTGTATCTTTATACCATATGTTAGAAGAAAAATTAACTAAACTAATTACTTCTAACGAAATCAAAGAAAATGAAAAAATACCTACAGAAAAAGAATTATGTGAAATGTACAATGTAAGCCGTACAACGGTAAGGCAAGCAATATCTGAGATGGAGAGAAAAGGATATATATATAAAGTGCATGGGAAAGGGACTTTTGTAGCACCAACACTAGTTAAGCAACAGTTACTAAAGTTCTATAGTTTTACAGAAGAAATGGAAAAACTAGGGAAGGTACCATCATCTCATGTAGTGCTTTTTGAAAAAGAAGTTGCAGATGAATTTATAGCAAGTAAATTAAGTACAAGACCTAATCAGGAAGTATTTAAAATTACAAGACTAAGGCTTGCAGACCAAAAACCTATGATGGTAGAAACAACTTATTTACCAGTACAGAGATTTGCAGGACTTAATAGAACAATGCTAGAGAGCATGCCTATGTATACAGTCTTTAAGAATCACTATGAAGTGGATATTACAAAAGCTATAGAAACGTTTAGACCAGTTATCATAGATGAGGAAATAGCGGATTTACTTCAAGTAGAAGCTGGTATGGCTGGGATGAATATAGACCGTGTGACACTAGAGGGGAATGAAGTGATTGAGTATACTACGAGTGTAGCTAGAGGGGATCAGTTCGAGTATAGTGTGGTGTTGCAGTAGATAGGTGAGGAGTTGTGCAAAGCTTATGTCCATTGCAAGAAGGAGGCTATTTGTAAGCAACTGTGCTCATTTTTAAATAGCCTCCTTCTTTCCACTACACATTGGAGATTTTGCACAGAGAGGTAGAAGAGTAAAAAAACTTAAAAGATAAAATGAATAATTTGGTAGATAATAGTAAAAGCAGGACACTTTATATTTAAGTGTCCTGCTTTTTGGGTTAGAGGATAAATATTTGTTGAGTGAAGAATTAAGCTTTGTATTCATTTTCATCTCTCTAGTTAAATATACGATAGGGTAGCAAAGGGGGAGGACGTTTTTTAGCCGTTATCTCCTGCCTATTTTCATAGAAGTTCTCAAAAAGTGGAAGGTGTGCCTACAAAACTTCCTCCCCTTTGCGGAACCTATTTAGTAAGCTTTAAAAGCAACTTATTATTACGTTCAATAAATGCACTCATAGCCTCTGGGCTAAGTGCCTGATTAGAAAGCATAGCTAAGTCATATAAATGCCCACAAAGCATTTCCTTTGTATCTGCATCGAACTCTTTGTTTGATAAAGATTCAATAAGTGGATGGTTTTGATTAAGTACAAGTGTCATCTCACCAGCAGGAACACCGGTACTTGGCATACCATACATTTTCATCATTTCTTGCATACGTCTACCTTGTTCTGACACAAGAATAATGGAAGCAATACTTTCGCTTTTTAAATTTTCAACAGATACTTTAAGTTCTTCTTTATTAAGCGTAGCTTTAAAGAGGTTAGTTAATTTTTCCTCATGTGTTTTATCACTTGCCTCACCTTTTAGAGCAGAAGAAAGATCTGAGTCAATACGCATAAAGTGTACTTCATGGTTTGAAGCTTCCATATGAGAGATAAATGGTGAATCAATTGGATGTGGTAAGTAGACTGCAGATAAACCATTTTCTTTGAACAAACTAATGTACTGAGATTGTTGATCTTTATCAGATACATAGAATACTTTGTTTTCGTTAGTATCTTTAACTGTTTCTAAGTACTCACTAAGTGTTACATGCTCATCTTCAAGTGTTTTGAATAAAACATAGTCTTTCATTTTGTCATAGAACTTAGATTCTTTTAAGCAACCATACTTGATAAATGGTGCGATATCATCCCAGAATTTCTTGAAGTTGTCATTTTCTTTTTTTGAAAGGGAGATAAGTTTATCAGCAACTTTCTTTGTGATATAATCAGAGATTTTCTTTACAAAACCATCGTTTTGTAAGAAACTTCTTGATACGTTAAGTGGTAAATCAGGACAGTCAATAACACCTTTTAATAAGAGTAAGAACTCAGGAATAACTTCTTTGATGTTCTCAGCTACGAATACTTGGTTATTGTAAAGTTTAATCTTACCTTCTGCAATTTCAAATTCATTTTGAAGTTTTGGGAAGTAAAGAATTCCTTTAAGTCTAAATGGATAATCCATATTAAGGTGAATCCAGAATAGCGGTTCATTAAAATCAGTAAATGTTTTACTGTAGAATGACTTATATTCTTCGTCTGTACAATCAGATGGATTTTTTGTATATAAAGGAGAGATATCATTGATTGGTTTTACATCTTCTGATTTATCTTCTTCAGTTATTTCTTTATTAGCATCCACTACATAGATGGGTACTGGCATGAAAGAACAGTATTTTTCAATGATATGAGATAATGTGTGGAAATTTAAAAACTCTTTGCTTTCTTCATTGACATGAAGTGTGATATCTGTACCACGAGAAGTGCGAGTGCCTTCTTCAAGTGAATAAGTTGTCCCACCATCACAGATCCATTTCACAGGGGCTGCATCGGTATAAGACATTGTATTAATCTCAACTTCAGTGGAAACCATAAAAGAAGAGTAGAAACCAAGACCAAAATGACCGATGATTTGATCCTCATTCATTTTATCTTTATATTTACTAAGGAAATCCTCAGCACCAGAGAAAGCGATTTGAGTAATGTATTTTTCAATCTCCTCCTCAGACATACCAAGACCGTTATCAGAAATTGTGATAGTATTTTCTTTTTCATTAACTGTTACGGTAATAGCAAAGTCTTCCTTAAGTGTGTCAGTGGCTTCGCCCATGTCACAAAGTTTTTTGAATTTAAGAATGGCATCTGAAGCATTAGAGACTAACTCACGGATAAAGATATCGTGGTCAGAATAAAGCCACTTCTTAATAATTGGAAAAATATTTTCGCTATGGATAGATAAAGTACCTTGTCTAGACATAAAAAACCTCCTAAGATATTTGATTTAGTAGTGCTATAAATATAATACTATTATAAAAAAAAGTTTGTCAATAGAGAGTATGAAATGTAAATAAGTATATGTAAGAATATTTTTGAAATCCAACTTAACAAATTTAAAAATACCAAAATTTGCTGTAATAATAAAAAACGAAAGTGGTTAAATTATGACTATAACCAGCACACAAAGTTGGTTATCACTTCAAAAAAGAAAATCACTAATATGGTTATCTTTTTTGAAAACAAACATCCAATCCAATTTAGGAGGAACTAAAAATGAAAAAAATTCCAGCATTAGAGACAATGAAACAAGAAGTAGCAACTGAACTCGGTGTACCATTAAAACAAGGATACAACGGAGATATCACAGCTAAACAAGCTGGATCAGTTGGTGGAGAAATGGTTAAACGTATGATCAAAGCTCAAGAGCAACAAATGAGTGGGCACGAAAAATAATACAACTGAATATTAAGTCTGGTAATCAGACAATCATCTAAGAGTTAATGGATGACAAAGAAAAGGGAGTAAGTCATAGGTTCTATGAAATACTCTCTTTTTTTCTTTTTATTCTTTGGTTTTGCTAGAGATAAAGATAAGTGCTGCGATACATAATAAGATAGCTATGAGAGATAAAATAGAAATGAGTGCATTATGAATGATGAGTAGACCTGTAAAAAACTGAATAACACACATAGCTAATAAAAAAACAAAGCTTAATTTAAGTTTGCTATAATCCATTTCAATTTCCTCTCTATAAAAAGTTGTATTTAAATAAGAAACTTTTCATCTTTTCATCCCAAATTTTTTCACAGGACTTATCTAAGGTAAATTCTTTGTAAGCAATACCTGTACTGCATTTTATTTCATTATCTTTAAAGGTTATATTTAAGAAGAAGGTACTTGCAGCAGGTGAAAGTGCATAGGTTTTGGCTGTATTGGTAGATAAAATAATCTTGAAATACGTAGGAAGTTTATTTCCTATAACAAAATGATAAATAAAAGGTTTCATCTCATTCCAATTTACAAAGTAAGGAAGATCTTCTTTATTTTCAATGTCAGCAAAAAAATCTAGATTGCGAGCACCATCGAAAACGCTCTTAAAGGTGGCATGAAGAACAACTTCACGCACCTCAAAGGTGTCAAATAAATCAGATTTCAAGAGTTTGTTCATGAAATCTTTTTTGTTAGCAATAGTATAACTTTCCACAGCCGGACCTCCCTAATTAATAATCTACTTTTTGTAAACAAAGTCCATGAGGCGGCACAGTGTATCCAGACTCACTTCGTTTTTTTGCTTCTAACAAATGAGGCATGTCGCTAGCAAGGCGTTTGCCTGTCCCTACTTCAATCAAAGTACCTGTTAAAATTCTTACCATATGTTGTAAGAATCCATCACCTCTATAATAGATAATAATAGAAGAACCTTCTACCTGGATATCAATATCAGTAAGTGTACGTACTGTAGGTTTTTTCTTGCTTTTCATAGATGTAAAACTTTGGAAATCATGAGTTCCCAAAAGGTGAGAAGCAGCTTCTTTCATATTTTCTATGTTTAGGGATTCATTAAAGTGATAAGCGTAACGCGCTGTAAATGGGTTTGGGAATAATCCTGTATCTATTGTGTAAGAATACATCTTGAACTTACAATTATATCTGGCGTGAAATCTTTCTGATGCCCCTTTAAGTTCTGTAATAGCAATATCATTAGAAACATACTTTGCAACATAATCTAATATTTCTTGTGGTTTTTTATAAGCTTTGGCCTGGAAGTTTGCAACTTGATTGTTTGCATGAACACCAGCATCAGTACGACCTGAAGCAATAACTTGGATTTCTTCTTCAAATAATAAAGAAAGAATATGCTCAAGTTTACCTTGAATAGTTTTTAATGGGTTTTCTGATTGTTTTTGCCAACCGGAATAACGAGTCCCATCATAAGCGATAGTCATTTTATAATTATGCATAAATTACCTCATTTATTGTGAATTTGATTTATCTAAAGTATAGGTAAAAACTGTTAACTTTATCCCTATAGTATAACATATAAGCAAAATTCGAGAAAGATAGGAAATAAATAGGGATAGATAAAAAAATAGAATATGATATGATAGTAAAGGCTTGAAAATTGACAGAGAAAGAGTGAACATTATGCTAGAGAGATATTTTCAACTTAAAGAAAATAATACAACAATTAAGACAGAAGTCATAGCAGGAATTACAACGTTTATGACAATGGCGTATATATTAATTGTAAATCCATCTATTTTATCAGCAGCAGGAATGGATCAAGGAGCAGTATTTACGGCAACAGCTGTATCAGCTATTGTAGCCACATTACTTATGGGACTTTATGCGAAATTACCATTTGCACAAGCACCAGGTATGGGACTGAATGCCTACTTTGCATTTACAGTAGTACTTAGTATGGGATATTCCTTTGAATTTGCTTTAACAGCAGTATTATTAGAAGGACTTATTTTTATTTTGCTTACATTGTTTAATGTGCGTGAAGCAATTATAGATTCTATTCCTACAAGTATCAAACAGGCTATTGCAGTAGGAATTGGTTTGTTTATTGCTTTAATTGGACTTGAAGGAGCAGGGGTGGTAATCCATCCAGCAGGTGGTGGAACGATTGTAGCACTTGGAAACATTGTATCAGGATCTGGGTTACTTACGATTATTGGTATTGCACTAACAAGTATTTTATTAGCTAAAAATGTAAAAGGTGCATTATTTATAGGAATGTTATCAACAGCTGCCATAGGGATACCAATGGGTATCATAGAACTGCCACACCAAATCATAAGTCTGCCGCCATCACTTGTGCCAACTTTATTTAAATTTGAATGGCATAATATCTTTACGATAGATATGGTAGTTGTGCTCTTTACCCTCCTATTTATGGATATGTTTGATACAATAGGGACATTGGTAGGGGTAGCAACAAAAGCTAAGATGCTAGATAGCCAAGGAAAAGTGCCAAATGTAAAAAAAGCACTGTTTGCAGATGCTATTGGGACAACTGTAGGAGCTTGTCTTGGTACAAGTACAGTAAGTACATTTGTAGAAAGTGCAGCAGGTGTTGCAGAAGGTGGAAGAACAGGTCTTACAGCAGTGGCAACAGCTGGGATGTTCTTCGTGGCATTATTCTTCTCGCCAATCTTCGCAGTCATTACACCGGCAGTTACAGCATCAGCACTTGTATTAGTAGGATTATTTATGATTGAGCCTATTAAAGAAATTAATTTAGAGGACTATACAGAAGCCATACCAGCATTCCTCACCATTATTATGATGCCTCTGACTTATTCTATTTCAGATGGGATTATATTTGGTGTTATTTCATATATTATTTTAAAAGTAGCAACGGGTAAGAGAAAAGAAATAAGTATGACTACAGTTATCGTAGGATTTATATTTATACTTAAATTCTTGATTAAATAAAAATA
>JAVVPO010000071.1:0-13441 GCA_036655715.1 Cellulosilyticaceae bacterium
AAACTAAGCCTGAGGTGAAACCGGAAGTAAGTAAGCCAGAAACTAAGCCTGAGGTGAAACCGGAAATAAATAAGCCAGCAGTAAAACCAGAAGCGAGTAAACCAGAAACAAAACCAGAGGTGAAGCCTGAAGAGGTAACACTTAGTGCAGGTGAAATCGTGGATAAGATTACTGCAAATATAGAAATACCAGCTAATATGAATATGGATGCGCAGATGTTTGCAGATACATATGGCATTGATACAGCGCTTTTAAAAAGTTACCAAGTAAATATGCCTATGATGGTAGTACATGCAAGTGAAGTAGCAGTATTTGAATTAAAAGATGTAAAAGATGCTTCAAAAGTATTAAGTGGTATCAATAAGAGATATGAGCAAATGTATGAAACATGGTCTACTTATTTACCAGACCAATTTGAGCTTGTAAAAAACTATAAAACTGCCCAAAAAGGCAACTATGTACTCTTTGTTATTAGTGATGAGGCAAGTACTATTGTAAGTAACTTTAACAGTCTTAGTAAATAGGTAAGAGAAAATGGTATTTAGTAGTTTATTATTTCTATTTATATTTCTTCCTATTTTCTTAGGTGTTTATTATGTGGCACCTAAGGGGCTGCGTAATTTTATATTATTTGCAGCAAGTCTGATTTTCTATGCATGGGGAGAGCCTATCTATGTAGTCATCATGATTTTTTCTACTATAGTGGACTATACGATAGGATTAGTCATTCATAAATACCGAGCCAATCAGCCTATTGCTAAGGCGGCGATGATAAGCTCAGTACTTATTAATCTCGTGGTACTAGGATTCTTCAAGTATTCGAATTTCTTCATAGACAATATGAATAATCTATGGGGTATGAATATTGAACTTCTGAAAATTGCGTTACCTATAGGTATATCATTTTATACCTTTCAGACTATGTCCTATACTATAGATTTATATAGAGGCAAGATAGGGGTACAGAAGAATATTATTTCTTTTGGGGCCTATGTCTCTATGTTTCCGCAGTTAATAGCAGGGCCTATCGTAAAGTATGCCACTGTAGAGCATGAGCTGAATCATCGGGTGGAAAGTATCGATGGGTTTGGCGAAGGAAGTATTAGATTTATAGAAGGACTGGGTAAGAAGGTGCTTATTGCCAATAACATAGGACTGTTATGGGAAAATATAAAAGTGATGCCGCTTATAGAATTAACTACTATAGGGGCATGGATGGGCATTATGGCTTTTGCCTTTCAAATATACTTTGATTTTAGTGGGTATTCAGATATGGCCATTGGACTTGGGAAGATGCTTGGATTTAATTTTGGAGAGAACTTCAACTATCCATATATCTCAAAAAGTGTGACGGAGTTCTGGAGAAGATGGCATATGAGTCTTGGAAGTTGGTTTAGAGAATATCTTTATATACCATTAGGCGGAAATAGGGTTAAAAAGTCTAGATTTTATATTAATTTACTGATTGTATGGTTCTTAACGGGATTTTGGCATGGTGCGGGATGGAACTTTATCTTGTGGGGATTATTCTTCGGGATGATTATGATTGTAGAACGTATGATATTACTAAAGTATCTAGAAAAATCACCGGCATATATAGCTAGAATATATCTGATAGTAGTGGTGCTAATTAGCTGGGTATTCTTCTCTTTAGAAACATTACCTCAGATAGTAGGCTATTTAAAAACTATGTTTGGACTAGGTGAAGGCGTATGGATAGATAAGCAGACACTTTACTATATGACCAACTATTTGATGATTTTTATAGTAGCGATTTTATTTGCAACGCCTATTATGAAAAGGCTTAGAGAGAAGTCTAAAGGATGGATGGTCTATGTGTTTTATATAGGCATTTTGGTATTAAGTACTGCTTATCTTGTAGATTCTACCTTTAATCCCTTTTTGTATTTTAGGTTTTAGGAGGTAAGTGTATGAGTAAATCATTCAATAAAATAATAGCTTTGACTTTTGTAATTTATTTAGGCGGATTTTTCCTGCTACAGATAGCTGCAAAAGATAAAAGTTTCTCAGAACTTGAGAATAGAGTACTAGCTGAAAAACCCGAATGGATAAAGAAAGACTTCTTGGATGGTACTTATGGGGAGGCATTTGAAACTTATATAGCAGACCAGTTTCCGATGAGAGACACTTTTATATCTGTTAAGTCCCGGGCAGAACTTTTGCAAGGAAAAAAAGATAATAATGGAGTTTATATAGGAGCGGATGGATACCTGCTTCAAAAGTTTGAAGCGCCAGATAAGGAGCTTCTAGAAAAGAATGCAGTATATCTCAATGCATTTGGGGAGAGTTTTAATACCTACCTTATGATGGTGCCTACTGCTACCAAAGTGCATGAGGACAAATTGCCAAGCTTTGCAACACCCTATGATGAAGAAGCGTTTATAGAAGCATTTAAAAGTAAGTTAGATGCAGATATTGAGTGTGTAGATCTCTTAGAGATCATGGAAGCAAAGGATGATGACTATATTTATTACAAAACAGACCATCACTGGACAACGCTAGGTGCCTATTATGGCTATACAGCCTTTTGTCAGACTTATGGCATAGAGCCTGTAGCACTAGAAAAATTTAATCAGGTGAGTGTAAGTCAGAGTTTCTACGGCTCTTTATTCTCAAAAGGTAATATTACATATCTAAAGCCAGACACACTTCATCTATTTGAGCAAAAAGACAAGGTAGAAGTAAGTGTAAACTATGTAGCAACGAGTAAAGTAACAGATACTTTTTATGAGATGAGTAGATTAGAAACTAAAGATAAATATAGTGTATTTCTAGATAGTAATCATCCTATGATTACTATTCAGACAGGGACAAAAAATGGCAAAAAACTAGCAGTAGTCAAGGATTCCTATGCTAACAGCATGATACCTTTCTTAGCCAATCACTTTGAAGAAATTCATATTCTAGATCTGAGATTCTTAAATATGCCTATAGCAACTTACGTAAGAGAGCAAGGGATAGAAGATGTACTGCTGCTTTATAATGTACAAAATTTTGCTGTAGAAAATAAGTTAAGTTTATTAGGGAAATGATGTCAGAAATAGAAGGTAATACATAATATATTAATATGAACACGAGTCGCCTGAGGGGGAAATGAGATGAAGAGTGAAAAGATTAATTATTATAGATGTGATGAGAATAGAAATTCAGATGAGCAACAATGGGAAGTAAGGGATGAAGAGAGAGAATCTAAATCTGTTAAGAAAAATAGAGATAGAGATAAAGAAAGAAAAAATAATTATTATGGAAGATAGATATTCTTTTACCTAGGGAGGTCGCATTCCCTAGGCTTTTTTTGTTAGATTTATCTTTCTTCTTTGGCACTTGCAATTCACCTCCTTTCACATTGCTTGCAAAAGGAAACTGAATGCTTAAATATTATACTATACGTTCCTATATACCACAAAAAATTAAATACAAATTATAGTTTACAGAAAAGTGTAATAAATATATGATAGAGAGAGATAGCTTTACTAGGGGGATGGAAATGAAAGAGTATCAAATAAAAAGGTATAGTATACTTGTATTAGGCAATATCGTGATAGGACTAGGCGTAGCAATACTTCTAAAAGCAGGACTTGGGATAGACCCTTTCACTTTGATGAATATGGGGATTAGTGAGGCGGTAGGTATTAACTTTTCAATAGTTCAGTGGACTATAAGCATTGTTATTTTAGTAAGTGTTTTCTTTATTGATAGAACGAAGATATTTGTAGGAACGGTAATGAACATGCTTTTGGTAGCACCGCTTATACAGGGGTTTAGTTGGATGGTTAATGGGTTGATACCGGATATGCAAAGTTTAGGGATAAACATAGTTATTGTTTTGATAGGATGTACGGTCCTGTCTTTGGGAGCGGGACTCTATTCGGGGACAGGTTTAGGACTGTCACCTTATGACCTTATTGCTATTATGATTGCAGAACGAAAGCCTATCGCATTTAGGTGGATGCGTATCATAACGGATGTTATCTGTGTAATAGTAGGATGGTTACTAGGTAGTGTGGTAGGGATTGGGACGGTCATAGTTGCGCTGTGTATGGGGCCGCTTATTTCATTGTTCAAAGAGAAGACGGAAGAATATCTGAGAAAAAGTCATGAGAAAATAGCTGAGCAAGTAGCGCAGCAATCTATAGAATTATAAGTAAAAATAAGCCATCTCCACCATAGAATTTGATTCAAATGGAGCAGGGAAAAGCGCAATGATATTAGAAGCTACATCTGTTGTAACTAATTTAAGCAAACTAGGAGGAAAGACATGATTTGTTTTGCGCATAGAGGAGATAGTAGCAACTATCCTGAAAATACGATGCTTAGCTTTAGAAAAGCTATAGAACTCGAGATGGATGGGATAGAACTTGATGTCCACAAGACAAAGGATAATCAACTAGTTGTGATTCATGATGAAGATGTCCAAAGGACATTCCTTGGGAAGGGATTAGTTAAAGATTTTACCCTTAAGGAGCTAAAGGCATTGCAATGTAGAAAAGTCTTGTTTAGGGAAAATGTAGAGTGTAAGTTGCCTACCTTAGAAGAGGTCTTAAAGCTCATAAGAGATAAGACCATCCAACTAAATATTGAGCTGAAGACAGACAGAATTCATTATGAAGGAATAGAAGCGGATGTGCTGAGATTGGTAGAAGTGTATGATATGAAAGATAGAATACTGCTATCAAGTTTTAATCATAAGTCTATCCAGATAGTGAGAGAGATGGATAGCCAGGTGAGAACCGGGTTACTCTATCACTTGCCTATAAACCATGTTGTAAAGTATGCAAAAGATAGAGGCGTATGGGCTATTCATCCTTATCTACCACTAGTTGATAGAGCGCTCATAGAAGAGGCGCATAGAGAGGGATTAAAAGTAAATATCTATACGGTCAATACACCTGAAGAGATGAAGGTGTGCTTAAGAGAACAAGTAGATGGGATATTTAGTGACTATCCAGGGCTATATAAGGAGATAATGGAAAATTAGAATAGAATTTAACTTATTGAAATTGTATAATTTTTTATTTCTTACCTATACTCTTTAATAAGAGGTGATAAGATGAGTAAGGTATATAGAGTTATATTATTCGTAGGGGCCATCTATATGTATTATTTATTTATTATAGATACTGAGGATCCTATTGCAGCGGTAGGGAAGATTATATTAGTTGCCATGTTACTGATAGCTATGGAGCTTATCCGTAGGGGAAGTAGCAAATTATTTGATGCCAATTCCAAACTTGAAGAGATAGACCAAATGGATAAAGAGAAGTTCATTAAATATATTGGTGAACTCTATAGAAGGCAAGGCTATCAAGTTTATATTTTGCAAGATGACAAGAAGCTAGGTTGTGATATCAAAGCTTATAAGCCTAAGGATAGTCTGTGTATTAAGTGTATTCATGGTGATGAAGAAACGATAGTAGAGCGAAATGTGATAGATGAAGCCTATAGTAGTATCAAGCTATATAAGGTTAAAAGATGCATTGTCATTACGAATACATCCTTTTCAGAAGAGGCTGATGTAGTAGCTAAAGGTAACCAAGTAAGTCTTATTGATAGGATAGAACTGCATAACCTTATTTATAAAATCATCAATAAAGAAGATAAGAGTAGTGAAATGACAAAAGTACAAGAAGCTTAGAAGTTCCTTTATAGGAATTTCTAAGCTTTTTACTTTTGCTTTTTTGAATTATAATTTTAAATTTTGGATATTGGTTAAAAAAGTATCTGTTATATATTATAATAGATAAAAAGGGGGTGTAGTGATGCAACTACAGACAAACAAAAATACAGAAATAGGCTATAAGTCAAATATAGGTACTTTGTTAATAGGACTTTTAATTATATTGATACCTGTAACGATAGGTGGACTTATTAATATGCCAGAAATGATGGAATGGATTAAAGGTTCTTGGAAAGAGATTGCTAAATCAGCAGTTGTAGGATTTAGTATGTTACCAGTTATCTTATTTGTAACCATAAAAGGTGGGACGGTATGGTACAAGAAATGGTGGACATGGGGACTACTTATAGTAGGGGTAGCAGCAATTTTTACACTGAGTATAATAGGCGGGGGAACAAGTGCTGGTGATGCCGGGATGGAAGCTATGAATTATATGGATGGCGGAAAAGAATTTTATTAAGATAAAAAGCTAGAGAGGTAGGAGGAATTAATGATGAAGGTACCTATGCTCATGACCCCAGGGCCAACTAGAGTAGCAGAAAATGTAAGACAAGCAAGAGCCGTGGAATGTACTAATCCAGATATGGATTTTGATTTTACTGATCTATACGCGAGAACTTGCAAGAAGATAGGGCAGATACTCTATACAAAAAATGATGTTAGAATTCTTTCAGGAGAGGGGATTTTAGGGTTAGAGGCAGCATGTGCAACACTTACTGAAGCGGGTGACAGAGTACTAATCATTGATAATGGCATATTTGGTGAAGGATTCGCTGACTTTGTCACGATGTATGGTGGAGAAGCCGTATATTTTAAATCTAGTTGGAGAAAAGGTGTAGATGTAGTAGAGCTAAGAGCCTTTCTAGAGTTAGATCATAACTTTAAGTATGCAACACTTGTCCATTGTGATACACCAACAGGTGTACTTAATGATATGTCCACGATATGTCCCCTATTAAAAGAATATGGTATCTTAACTGTAGTTGATAGCGTTGCAGCCATGGTAGGAGAACCTCTAAAGGTAGATGAGTGGCAGGTGGATATTGCTTTAGGTGGCAGTCAAAAGGCTATGTCAGCGCCAATAGGTCTTACTTTTCTAAGTATAAGTGAAGAAGCTTGGTATGCTATGGTAAGTAGAAAAACCAAAGTAGTAGGTTTTTACTGCAATCTAATGATATGGAAAGATTGCATAGAGAAAAAATGGTATCCTTATAGTATGCCGATAAGTGATATCAAGGGATTAGAAGTAGCTGTAGATAATATCTTAGAAGAGGGTATAGAAAAGGTATGGCAAAGGCATCAAGGGGTAGCTTCTTATGTAAGAGAAGCAGCTACTAGGATAGGGTTGAAGTTATATCTTGAGGATGGTTTTTCAAGTACTGTGACGGCTATAGAGATGCCTCATGCAAAAGAAGTAAGAGATAGGCTATTGATGGAATATAATATTTTAGTAGGCGGTTCACTAGGTGAGCTTGATGAAACAATTATTCGTATAGGACATATGGGATATAATTGTTTCAGAGAAGATGCAAAGATCACGATGGAAGCACTGGCTAACTGCATATAAATAAAAAAATAAAAGCTAGTATTTATCAAGAGATAGATACTGGCTTTTATTTTTTTGAAGAGCACACAAGTGTGCTTATATATTATTAAAATAAAAGGGGCGAATTAATGCGATGGTATCTGGAAGTCTTTAGCTTTAATAGTGAATGTCTGTGTATCAATAGGATTTTCTGGTTGGGAAGTTCTTATATTCTTGAAAATAAGGTTATAAGTACCTGCCTTGGTAGCACGAATAATAAGGTGCCGAGTCCCAGGAGATCCTAGTATCTTAGGATTATCACTAGAGTAAGTATTGCTAATTAATTCAAGACCATCAGG
This sequence comes from Cellulosilyticaceae bacterium, assembly GCA_036655715.1. Taxonomy (GTDB): domain Bacteria; phylum Bacillota; class Clostridia; order Lachnospirales; family Cellulosilyticaceae; genus JAVVPO01. Next base: position 7,583 of record JAVVPO010000071.1, read on the forward strand.
AAGCGTAAAGTCCCAAGTATAGCCTGTAGATGGATTTTCTATCAATCTGATACCAAGTTTTTGATGAGTATAAACTTCATTTACTCCTGATTTTAATGGCGTAATGATATCATCTAACTCCTCTATAGGAGGTTTTGAATCAGGTTTTGTAATCGTTAGATTACCATCAGTTATTTTAACATCTAAATGAAAGGCTTGTGACCAAAATTCTGCTGAAACAACGAGTGAGCCATCTACTAATTTAGGCGGTTCAGACAAGGTAATAGTAGATTGATTAGGTAGTTTACAAGAAGTACTACCTAGAGATAGTGTGGTACCTGAGTCACCATCTTTTATAGTCACTGACTTGGTTTGTGTATCCCAGATTACTTTATAGCCAAGGGACTCTCCAACTGTTCTGATAGGAACAAGGCTCTGGGTATTTGAAACAATAGATGAGGTTGTAGCTAGACATGGTGTTAGACATCCCATGACTAAGCATGCTATGGATAAAGTAGGCATAAATCTTTTCAAGGTAGTCCTCCTGCTAGAATAAAATAATCACTTAAGTTCATTCTAGCACTTTTTGATAGTCAAATAAATAGAGTCGTATAAAAGAAATATAATTGTTACATAAATGAAATATAGATAGAATTATTTGTCGGATGTGCCCTGATTAGAACTCATTTTTGTCCTAAAAATAAGATGTTTTAGGGCAGACCACTTGAATGGAATAAGTGGATAGAGATAAGACTCACCTGTAAGGGTCTTAGTGGTGGCTAAGAAGGTGAAATCTATAATAAGGGCGATGACAAATCCCCATGTACCAAAGAATCCTGTACCTAATAAGAGTAAGATACGCATAAACTTAATACCATAGCTGAGTTCAAGACTTGGCTGTGTAAAGCTAGAAAGAGCTACAATTGCCATATATAAGATAGAATGAGGCGTAAGCCAACCAGTTTTGACTGCATATTCACCGAGTACTAATCCGCCAATTACAGAAAGTGAAGTACCTAGAGAACTAGGGGTGTTAAGAGAAGCTATCTTAAGTCCATCAACAGCCATTTCAAGGGCAAGAAATTGGATGAATAGAGGGATGTTAGGTGGATCCTGGGGTAATATAAATTCGAGGTAATAAGGTATCCACTGTTGATTGCGGACAAGTAGTACATAGACAGGGGTAAGGAAAAGATTTACAAAGAGAATAACTGTCCTTACAAATCTTAAATAATTACCTGTTAGAACAGGCATGTAATAATCATTAACATCTTGAAGAAAATCAAATATACTTGTAGGAAGTATCATAACAGAAGGGGTATTGTCTATGATAACGATGATATTACCCTCTGCTAGCTGAGCTGAAGCGATGTCAGGGCGCTCTGTATAGCGGACTTTAGGGAAAGGATTAATCCAAGAAGAAGCATGGATAGCCTCTATAAAGCTCTGGTCTCCGGTTGTTAGGTCATCAACATCTAGCTTGTCTATTAATTCTTTGAGTTTAGCTAATGATTTTTTGTTTACTTTATCAGAGAGATAACCTATAGCTACATCTGTCTTTGAGATGCTGCCGATATTGACCATCTCAAAGACAAGATGTGTATCACGAATACGCCTTCTAACTAAAGCGGTATTAAAGACAATGGTTTCCACAAAGCCATCTTTAGAACCACGAAGGGCCTTTTCTTTTTCGGGTTCATTCATACTACGAGTAGGGTAGCTTCTTAAATCAACAATAACAGCAGAGTCTGCCATGTCAAAAAGAATGGCAGTTTGTCCAGAAAGAATAGCAGTGGTGATAGTATCTACATCATCTGTTTCAGATACCTCTATAGAGCTAATTGCTTTTTGGATAAGGTCTTTGGCACTGTGAATAGATTTGAAATCTTCATCTTTAAGTGCATAGATATCACGTCTAATGTATTCAAGATTAGTATCTTTTGCAAAACCATCTATAAAGAATAAATAGAACTTTTTGCCATGAATATCTAAAATCTTTTCTATCATATCAAAGCTTTTGCCGACTGGAAGGGTTTGCTTCAAGAGGTTTAGGTTATGGTCAAGATTGGGGGTTAACTTCGTCATGTTAATATCTCACCTTATCATTTAATTTATGTTGTTAGGATACACACTTTTGGATAATATATACTATATAGGCTTAAATTGATTATGATTGCAAAAGGTATTACAATAGAAAGAAAACTTGTAGAGTAGAGGTCATCATGGAAAAACATATAGAATTTATGGAAGAAGCACTTATAGAGGCTGGTAAGGCCTATGAATTAGATGAAACACCTATTGGAGCTATAATAGTTTATCAAGATGAGATTATAGCTAGAGCTTGTAATAGAAGGAATACAGATAAGAATTCACTTTCTCATGCAGAAATATTGGCGATAGATGAAGCGTGTAAGAAGATGGGGGATTGGAGGCTTGAAGAGTGCATCATGTACATTACTCTAGAACCTTGTCCTATGTGTGCGGGTGCTATTGTACAAGCGCGTATACCGAGAGTAGTCTATGGTGCAACCAGCCCAAAAGCTGGATTTGCAGGATCTATCATTAATATTTTGCAAATGGAGGAGCTTAACCATAGGTGTGAAGTGGTAACAGGTATTTGCGAAGAGGAAAGTAGTCAGCTACTTAAAGATTATTTCAGAAAAATGAGAGAAAAAAAGTAATTTCAATACTTGTAAAAAAATGATATAATTGGTTTATTAGGCAGCAAGACAACCTATAGAGTTTAATAATAGAGATGGGGGAATACCAAGTGGCAGTTACAGCAAAACATAAAAAAGCAAGAGAGTTTAGAGATTTTCTTATTAGTAGCAATAGTATTAATATGTTTAAAGAAGAAGAAATTAATAATTCAATAATTTTTAGAAGCGTTTATCAAGTAAGAGAAGATGCAAAAAAACAATTTATGATTATCATAGATGATAGTGTGTACATTCATATGCAATCTCTTATTTTATCAGATATTCCAGAAGAAAAAACAGATGCTATGCTAAGGGTACTCAATGAACTTCATTTTGAATATCCTACAGTAAAATATGTCCTTACAAAAGAAGGGCATATTATGACTTCTATGGCATTCCATGCAACGGAAAAGAGTATGGATCCAAGTATTATTGTTATGTGTACGATAGAATTCTTTAAGACAATGTCAAAAGACCATTATGATAGACTCCTTGCAGTATTAGCATAGTCTAAAAAAGGGTACAAGCTAGGAAGAGGAACTCTTTAGTAAAATAGGAAAAAATGCCTGTAGTAAGATTGCTCTATAGGATTGACAGACTAGGGCAAACTATGTATACTAATGGAGTGACACTTAAGTGTCAAAGATTTTCCGTGCTAGCCGGGGAGGTAGCGGTGCCCTGTATCTGCAACCCGCTGTAGCAGAGGTGATGCTTGGACTGAGGCAATATTTTGTAGGGCCTGCCCTTAGCAAGTAGTGTTGATGATTGGGTCTTGCGCAATAGATGCTCGTGAACCGTGTCAGATCCGGAAGGAAGCAGCACTAAGTGAGAATGTTCTATGTGCCGCGAGAGTGCCTAGTTGGAGCCAACTACTAAGGTAACGCTTATGGGATAGTGTCGAAGCCAAGTGCACGGATTTAATTTTATATAGTAAATGACGCCATGGAGAAATCCATGGCTTTTTTGTTGTGCCAAAAATAATGAATTTGAAACAAAAAGTACTTATAAGTGGATATAGAAAAAAATAGGTATAAAAAAGGGGGTAAAAGGGGTATAATATAATCAAATTTAAAGTATTAGTTTATTTAGGAGGTAATAAAGTGAGTCAATTAAGATATTCGGATATATTTAAGCCTGGAGCATATCCTGAACATACATATATTTCTAGGACTACTCCCGGAACAAAGTACACCTATGAACAGAGGTTGGAGCAAAGTTTAAGAATTGAAGGATTTTTAACATCAATTGTAGGTCCTTCTAAAATAGGTAAGACAGTACTATGTGATAAAGTGATTGGTTTAAATTCAATAGTATCATTATCAGGAAATGATTTTAAAAGAGCGGATGACTTTTGGAATGTTATTGCAGTTAAGACAGGCATATCTATGAAGGGAGAATTTGTTGAATCTAACAAATCAAATACAGAAACAGAAGAAGCTACTACACTTACTAAACAACAATATTTAGGGAGTAAGGATAGGGTAGTTCAATATTTTAAAGAGAATAATAAAGTATTAATATTAGATGATTTCCATTATGCACCTAAGGATATGCAATATGATATAGCATGCCAACTTAAAGATGTAATACGAACAGGTTTTAGAGCTGTAGTCATTTCTTTGCCACATAGATCAGATGATACAATAAGATCTAATCCAGATTTAATGGGGAGAGTAAGTTTAATCGAAATTGATCCTTGGACCAAGAAAGAGCTGAAACAAATAGCAGTGCGTGGATTTGAACAATTAGGTATACCCATTTCAGATGAGATAGCAGATAGAATAGCATTAGAAAGTATTAATTCCCCATTATTAATGCAGTCAATTTGTTTTAATATAGTGGAATTAAACTCTGATATAAAAAGAATTACAGATGAAATTATAGAAGATAGCTGTAGATTTACTTGTATTAATTATCAGTATAAAAATATAGTGCAAATGCTACAAAGTGGTCCTTCAAGTCGGGGGCAAAAAAGGGTGGCTTACCAGTTAGATACAGAAAAGACTCTTGATATATATGGGATAATCCTAAATGTTTTAGCTCAGAATCCACCCCATACATGCCTAGATATAAATGAAATTAAGACTAGGGTAGACAACATAGTTATAGAGGGTATAATAAAAAAACCTAAGACACAAAAAATTAAAGAAGCATTAAATAAATTGCAAAATATTATGGAAACACAAAATACACTGACACAAGTCTTTGAGTGGAAAGATAATTGCGTCTATATTTTAGATCCATTATTTTTATTTTACCTAAGATGGTCATAAATTAAAAACATAGGGGGGAAAGCATTGAAAGATAAGATACAAGAAATTATTCAACAAGGATTAGTAATAGCTAAAAAAGCAGACGATAACTTAGATCAAGCAATAAATGAATTTGATAAATGGAAATTTGAGATTATCAAAGAGTTAGAGCAGTCTGAGGAAGGCTCAGAAAAGATTCCAAAATTAAATGTTATGATGCATTATAGAAAGAATACCTTTGATGAGCCAGGGAGCAGAAAGAACTTAATAGAAGTCATTAGGAAAATCAATGTATTCCTTGAAGTTTTAGACCTTGAAGAAAAGAGATATCTAACCACTGGTCTAGATAAATCCTCAGCACTAATAGTTGTAAAACGAATTTTAGAGAATTTTTATTTGCATATAAAGACAATGTATAAGGATGAATTACATGGGAGTGGAACTATTCAGAGAAATAGTTTAGATACAGTTACCATCGGTAATGAATATGATGTTCAAAGGATATTGTATGCGATATTAAAACCAATCTTTCCTAGTGCTAGGTTAGAAAAGATTGATGATACGGGATATGGTGGCATTAGATATGACATCGTTATAGAAGAATTTGATGTAGTGATAGAAGTTAAATGCTCTCGAGGAAGCATGAAAGAAAAGAAGTTGACAGAGGAAATAGGGGCAGATATGAGTCACTATAAGGCGGCCCATTTGTTTTTCTTTATATATGATAAAAATGGTATTATTAAGAATCCAGAAGCATTTAAAGCAGCATATACGAAAAAAATGGATGGAAAAGAGATAGAAACTTATATTGTCCAATCAGTAATACTATAGAGAATAAAGTATATCAGTATAAACGAAGAAGGAAATAAAGAGCTGTTCTTAAAACAAGCAAATCAATTTCAAGTTATCCCAGACTTTGATAAACTTCT
>JAVVPO010000072.1:0-13211 GCA_036655715.1 Cellulosilyticaceae bacterium
TTGCAGTTTCTGGAGAATACCCAGTGTATTCAAGCAACTCCTTTGACAAAGTGCTGCCATCCATAGATAATATCAATAGCATAATCGTTTCAAAGTCTAACTTACGTTTTCTTGTAAAGTCCTTCTCAGATTTTTTAGCAAACAGCCATGGTAGCATGAAAACACCTATGGAAATTGTTCAGGAGTCTTGTCACTCACCGATTCAGGCTGCTATAGCATTTAGCAACTTCTTTATTATTTCCTAGTGCATACCTATATCTCCTAAAACAAGTTTTGTTAACAATAATATAAGCTATAACTAATATTATAATCATATATAGGGCGATCGCAGGCACAGGCCCTATATATCTTAATCCTATCCATCTAAAAGAGTCTGGTAATCCAAATATAGGTTTTGATTTTGTATAAACTTAGATTTCTTCATATCCTAATGCCTGCATTCTTAATTTACTCCCCACTATACCTTCTACAATTTTATCTATTATCACAGCTTTTTTATCTCCAGATTTAATATGTATAGCTAGTTCCTTCGCCATATGGATAAGTTGCACATTCGTTAGCTTAAGTTTGCTTAGGTATTCTCTTGCTTCATCCCGTGAGTGCAATTGTTTTAATGTCTTGATATACTTTGCATCAGTTGTTGCTTTATTAACTGGTATCTTATTTTTTCCACTTTCTACTATCCCAAATATACACTCACCTTCTAGCAATTTTTTTGCTGTATCATCATCTATTCTATTAATAAACTCTAATGCCATGGTAGTTATTTTCAAAGTATCTTTACTTATTAACATTTCTACTATCTATCCTTTCTTTCATTTCATCTAGTAGTTTATTAAAGTCACTAATGACTTTCTTTTCACTTTCACTACTCCCTTTTCCTAAAATAAGTGGTATATTACTTGATCCTCCTAGAGACGTTTGGTTAAATCTTATTTTAGACTCAAACATCTTAATGTCCTTTAATTGTTTCATATGCCCATCATATTCTTTATTCGCAGATATAAGCCCTGTCTTTCCAAATTCCACCATTGTACTCACTAGCCCTAGTGGTTTTACTTTAATCTTCTCTCTATTCATATTAAATCTATCAATATTGCTATTTAGTTCATGCAATAGCCTTTTAATATGCCCATCAAGGGTATCTACACCAACTGTAGATAAAAAATCTAATCTTGTTGGAATAATATAATAATCACTTGCTATAATAGCACTTTGTGTGCTAATGTCGAAACTTGGTTGACAGTCGATAAGTACTAAATCAAATTCATCTTTTATCTTCTCTATCTCTTCCGCTAATAGAGAAAGAATTTGCAGTTTATTGGTTGATTGCTTCCGCTTAAATTTCCCGCCCAATCCTTGGGCAAGTTCTATTTGCACCTCATATAAATCTGTATGAGAAGCTACCAAAGTTAGAGGCTGAGTTAGTAACTCATTGACTTCTAACTCTTTTATAAAGTAGTTTTTTAAATCTCTTGGCTTCTTATTAAAATAGTCATCGTACCAGTTTTTAATTGTTTTTGTCTGCCTATACTTCTGCTTCCAATCATATGGGTGCATAAAAGAAAAAGTAAGACTTGCCTGAGGGTCTAAGTCTATCATTAAAACCTTATAGCCATCTCTTGCAAATCCTGCTGCCATATTGGCTACTACTGTTGTCTTTCCTACTCCTCCTTTGTAATTAATTACTGCTATAGTTGTCAGAATAACTACCTCCTTATATTTTGTACATACACTTACCTATAACATATGAATGTTTCAGCTCATCTATGTTATAAGCTAGCAAGTTATTCTTTCGTAAACTAAAAGGCCTCAACTCTTATAGTTGGGCCTTTCTTGGTGTTTTATCTAAAAGCTTCTTACTCCCCTTCTAAAATTTCCCAGCTATTAAGCTGTTAAATTCATACTTTAAGCATTGTTCTCTTAGTTTATCATCTAGAATATTCACTTCAAAGTCAGCTAATTCTTGCGAAATAGGGATATCACATTTGATGGTTCCTAGCTCTTTGCTTAGGAACGCTGCTTCTTTGCCTAGTACTTCTGATTCTGTACTTTCTTTAAGTAGATTACTAATAGGTGATCTAGAAATACCTAGGGATGTTTTCCAGAACTCCTTAATTTCTTTTTCAGTTGCTGCATCTAAATTTTCTAAGATATCATAGATAACCTCAATACTTCCGTACTCCTGAATTAATGGAATAGCTGCTTTAGGTCCTACACCTTTTACGCCTGGAATATTATCACCTGAATCACCTTCTAAAGCTTTTAAATCAATACATTGCGCCGGATATACTCCTTTATATTCTTTAACTAGTGGAGGAGTTAATTCAATCACACCTGTTGGCAAGCCCTCTGTAAAATCTGGATAATATTCTTTGCGAAGTTCATCAGCTTTTGATGTCACTAGCCATAATCTCGTAAAGTCTGATACTAGCTGAAGAGCATCGTTATCCTTGGTTAAAATCAAAGTAGCAATATCCTTTTCAAATTTTTTCGCCATAGACCCTAAATAATCATCAGCTTCAAAGATATTTTCTATATCTGCTTTCGGATCACTCATTAATTGAGGGATTCCAATTTCTCTTAATAGTTCTTGCATATTAACAAATTGCTCTTTAAGTGGTGCATCAGTCCCTTTTCTGGTTCCTTTGTAGGATGTAGCAATAGAGCGTCTAAACGTATCTCTTGTCACGTCCCAGCATACCGCTATATGTGAAGGCTTTTGCTCTTTAATAATCTTTAGCATCGCTTTAAGCATACCGTACATAGCATTTGTATATTTACCATCTGATGTATGTAGAATCTTAGAGAATAATGCTTGTCTTTGTTCTGGATCACGCACACCCTGTAACTCTCGTGGCAAGTTCCCATGATAATGTGTAGAGAGCAAACTTGAACCATCAATTAGTAATAACTTATTTTTCATTTTTAAATTCTCCTAAACTTTTTTATATTAACTATAACTTGTCCTCCATAAAATGAACATTAAGAATCTCCTTATTTTCCCAGGAAATACAAAAGCTAACTTTGGCGATTGAAAAATAAGCTAAGCCATCTTTATAGCCCATTGTGGTGCCCCAATAGATAACAATATGACATTAAAGCCTTATTGCATTAAAAGATAGCTACTTAACATCCCCATCAACCAGCCAATACCATTAATGGTCATATGCATAATAGTGGATGTCATCACATTGCCATGTTTTTCCCTAACCCAGCCAAAGCTAATCCCTAGTACTGAAGCATAGATCTTTTGTAATCCAAAAGGATGGATAATCCCAAATAGTACCCCTTGTGCGATAACTGCTACACGTGGACCAAACGCTGCTTTAAGCGTCCCTTGGACTTTGCCTCTAAAGATGTATTCTTCTACTATAGGTGCACCTATTACTAGTACGAAAAACCGTATAACATGCTCTTTGTTTACAAACAAAGTATCCATCTGGTCCCCATACTCTGGGAAAAATGGCAAGAAGATCGCATTAATAAATATAGATAAAATCCAAAGCCCAATGCCATACATAGCATATTTCACCACATACTTTATGAACTTATAGAAACTTTCATATTGAAAATCACGGTAACCTTCTAAGATATCTTTCTTCTTCCATTTATCTAGACCAATCAATACACCGAGTACAAGGACATAAGAAAGAAGTGTTATTAAAAACTGATGTTCTACTACAAAGGTCTCACTGGTTACGCCTACAAATAAAAATATTAAAAAAGCTATAAGATACTGACTTGCAATAAACCATAAAACAAGTGCAATAGAACCCATTAAAGATTTGATTTGTCTACTCATTATTCCCCCTTGAATCATTTACTTTATTTTTTATATATTATAACCTATTTGTTGAAATAGGTATAGCATGTGTTCTATAATAGGTAGGTATTATTATTTTACGGAGGACTCATATGTTTAAAACAATTATATGGTACTTAGATTTCGCAATCAGTCTCTGCTGCCAAACACCGCACTTATTCAAACTTAAGAAGCTTGAAACCCAAGGAAAAATCTCTGAAAAAGAGGCTCTTGCACATGAAATCACCACTAAGTGGGCTCTTAAGCGCCTAAATCATAGTGGGGCTACTGTTATCATTCATGGCAAAGAAAATATTCCTACTGATCAAAATGTAGTTTTCATGAGTAATCACCAAAGCAATTTTGATATTGCTCTTTTCATGAGCTACATAGATGTGCCTAAAGGATTTGTTTCTAAAATAGAAATGGCCAGAGTCCCACTACTTAAAGATTGGATGGAAAGTATCCATTGTGTCTTTATGGATAGATCTACCCTCAAAGGGGCTGCCTCTGCTATTGTAGAAGGTATTAAACTCATCAAAAGTGGCTATTCTCTTGTTATCTTCCCAGAAGGGACAAGAAGTAAGGGGGATCAAATGGCTGAGTTCAAAGCAGGTAGTTTTAAACTTGCAACCAAGCCTAAAGTGCCTATCGTGCCTGTAACGATTAATGGTTCTTATAAGCTCCTTGAAGGCAATGGTAACCGTATCAAATCGGGTACTGTAGAAGTTTATATCCACCCAGCCATTGAAACAGCGACCCTTAGCAAGGATGAACTAAACCAGCTCCCTACAAGAGTACAAAGTATTATCGGCAGCAAACTGCCTCATCAAGATTAAGATGCCTAGGAGGCCCTAATGAGCTTAGATTTTATTTACAATAGACATAGCGTTAGAAAATTTACAGACAAGCAAGTTCCTATTGAGGATCTTAAGACAATAATAGAAGCGGCTACTTATGCTCCTTCAGGAAAAAACACTCAGAACTGGCATTTTGTTGCTATCAGAGATAAGGAAAAGATTATACAAATTGCTGATATGATTGAAAAGAGACATTTAGAAATTACTCATCTGTCTCAAAATGAAAAAGTAAAAGAATTCTTTTTAAAATTTATGAAGTATCACATTGCCTTTAAAAGTGCACCCACACTTATTCTTGCTTATGCAGGGCCTTATTCCCTTACAGAATTAGATATTCTAAGAGAAACTAATGCACCTGCTGAAGAAATAGACGAAATTCTTGCCATTGACTCCCGTGTGCAAAATGTAAGCGCCGCTATGGAAAACTTATTACTTGCAGCTAGTGAAATGGGCTACGGTACTTGTTGGATGACAGGATTTGGCTATGCCAGAAAGGAAATCGAAGCTTTTATTGGCCTTGATAAACCTGGTTATGACTTAATTTCTATGACGCCACTTGGATTACCTGCTAGTGCGCCTTTTGTCATTGCACGTAAACCTGTGGATGAGATTTTAACAATTATCGAGTAGTATGACTTACTCATTGACGTCACAAAAGAGGGTACGAAATCAATAGATTTCGCACCCTCTTTTTATATTACTCTTTATCGTATGCTTATTCTATTAAGGATTCAAATTGAGATTCATAAAGCATTTTATAGATACCGTCTTTGTCTAACAACGCTTCATGGGTACCTTTTTCTTCTATCCCATTAGGGCCTAGCACCACAATCTCATCTGCATTTTTAATGGTTGAAAGTCTATGGGCTACGACTATTGTTGTACGCCCCTTACACACTTCCTCTATAGATTGTTTAATCATATATTCTGTTGCATTGTCTAATGCTGATGTCGCCTCATCTAGTATTAGAATAGATGGATTTTTAAGGAATACCCTAGCTATGGATAACCTCTGCTTTTGTCCCCCAGATAATTTGACCCCACGCTCACCAATGTAGGTATCATAGCCTTCTGGTAATGTCATGATAAATTCATGAATATTAGCTTTTTTAGCTGCGTCCATAAGTTCCTCTTCGGTTGCTTTATGGTCACCATATAAAATGTTTTCTCTAATAGTTCCTGTAAAGAGGAATACCTCTTGCTGTACAATTCCTATATGACTTCTTAGAGAATCAAGACTTATATCATAAATACTATGCCCATCAATCTGAATATCCCCCCCATCAATTTCATAGAATCTAGGGATAAGATTACAAAACGTTGTCTTGCCACCGCCTGATGGTCCGACTAGTGCAACCATTCTCCCTTTTTCAATAGTCAGATTAAGTTCATTAAGAATATATTCTTCTTCATATTTAAAGCTTACATTTTCAAAGCGAATTTCACCTTCTACTTGATCTAGTGCCACAGCATCAGGCTTATCCTGCTCTTCTACCTCATCCATCAGCTCTATGTAACGTTTAAAGCCTGTCATCCCATTTTGGTACTGCTCCATAAAGTTAATCAGCTTTTTAATCGGTTGAGTAAATAACTTAATATACAGAAGATAGGCCATGAAATCACCTATTGTAATAATCCCTTTATAAGTAAAGAGTCCACCCACAATCATACAGATATAATCTAACATATCAATGCTAAGGGTTGCTCCTGAGAAGTACTCAGCCATCGTCTTATACGCTTCAACTCTTGCATTCCCAAATTTCTTGTTGCCTTCTTGGAACTTTTCTAGTTCATGTGTATGACTATTAAAACTTTTAGATACCCTCATTCCTGCAATACTATTTTCAAGTAGTGCATTAACCGAACCTGTCTCTACTCTGCTTTTTGAGAAAGCCTTACCCATCTTATCTTTTTTCTTCCAAGTAAACCAAAATATAATTGGAATAAATGCAAAAATAACAAGTGTTAACGGTACATTAACATTCAGGAGAATTAAAAATGACCCAATAATCATAACAAAGGAAATGAATAAATCTTCAGGTCCATGATGTGCCAGTTCTGATATCTCCATCAGGTCATTAATAATACGAGACATAATCTCTCCGGCTTTTGTATTATCAAAATACGTGCAAGATAGTCTCTGTAAATGACTAAAAATATCTTTTCTCATATCAGCTTGCATTCTAACACCTATTACGTGTCCCCAGTATTGCATAAAATAGTTACAAGCATATTTAATCACAAAAATGATAATTAAGGTGATTGCAAAAACACCTATCATTCTTATATTTTTATTGGGGATGCTATCATTAATCAGTTCTCTTGTCATCATCGGATAAATAAGATCACATGATGCAGCCAAAAGAGCAACCAATAAATCCAAAATAAATAACTTTTTATAGGGTTTATAATAACTAATAAATTTTTTCAGCATTGTTTATCATCCTTTCTAGTAGGATTCTCTTTTTTCAGAATTCATACCTTTGTATTGTACCATAAAAATTAAAAAAGTCCCATTATTAAATGAGACTGTTTATCACCTATTTTATTGATACAATTTGTATATTTTCACAAGGCATCTTTCATAGACTCTACCTCTATCTTCTAGCCTTTACTAAAATTCTTTGTTTATCATAATCTTTATAGATAAGTTAATAGATAACCCATAGAGCAGGATTCCTACTAATCCCATTCCTATCGCTATGCCAGTCCCCATTTCTACTTTACCTATTTCTTCTAAGACACCCCCCACTACACCTGATACTGCAAAAATCCCCATATAAAGGAAAAGCATAATATATCTACTCTTTTCTGTGCCAAACTTAAATACAATAGGTAGCATGATAGCAGTATAAATCATGCCTATCACAACCATCATGACACTAAATCCGCCTATATTACTAATCACTAATGTTCTAACTGCCTGAGGTGGGAGAAATAGTTCTCCAAGAAGTAAACAGCTCACGCTAATCACTACCCCAAGTATCGTATACAGCATGCCTAGTATATATTTAGAAAGGCATATTTCTTGCCTACTAACAGGTAAGATGGCTACCAAGACTTCTCCCCGGCTCTTCTCTTCATATGCCATAGCACCATAGATTGCAAAGTAAGGAATAATCATACTACCCATAAAGATAAAGTTTGCTGAAATCAAAGGAAATACAGTGATAAATAACAAACTAATAATAAACTGCATACTCATTGTTCCTTTAAAAAATATGAGTTCTTTTCTAATTAATTTATATAAGTTATCCATTTCTCTTTCCCTCCTCTAAAAAAATCATAATTTCTTCTATACTAGCCTTTTCATAAATAGCTTCACTGCCAAATAAGCCATAGGCTTTTTGTTTATTATCGGTTAGCGCTTCAAAACCAAAACTGCTTTGTGTGCATCCTATAAGTTGCCCTTTCATATTATTTTCTAGAATTCTATTAGGCCCTTTGACCTTATAGTACTTTTGGCTTAAAAGTTCTCTTTCTTCATTAAATAAGATTTTTCCATCTTGTATATACACAATGTAGTCCGATGCCTTATCTAAGTCACTGGTAATGTGAGTAGAATAAAAGACAGACACCTCTTCATCTTGCATATGCTCCATCAGCACAGATAAGATATAATTTCTAACAATAGGGTCTAAATTAGCTGTTGGCTCATCTAGAATAATCAGCTTAGGTCTTCTAGCTAGTGCCATAGTAAGGGCTAGCTGTTTGTTTTGACCTTGTGAAAGCTCTTTTACTTTTTTGTTAGTATCTAAGTCAAATCTTTTTATATATTTATGAAAAAGTGCTTCATCCCATGTAGAGTAAAAGGGGCTAAACATCGCCTTAATATCTTTAATCGTACTTTCAGCAGTATATCCTGTAGGATCCCCTACAAAACCAATCTGATCTTTGAGCTTAGCCGTATGCTTCTTAATATCTTTTCCAAATATCTCAATACTTCCCGCATCTGCCTTAAGTAAATCCATAATCAGTTTAATGGTCGTTGTCTTACCTGCCCCATTTTGTCCAATAAATCCTGTAATATAGCCTTGTTTAATAGCAAGCTCAGGTATATCTAGCTTAAATTCACCGCGTGCTTTTTTTACATTTTTAAATTCTACCACGTTCATACCTACTCCTCCTCATATAATAATGTCAACCTACTCATGACTTCCTCAAGTGTTAACCCAACTCCCTTGGCTGCAACAACAATCTCTTCTAGTCTTTCTTCTATCTGACTAATACGTGCTTCTCTTAGCCTTTCTAGATTTACATTAGAGACATACGTGCCTTTACCAGGAATCGTTTTAATAAAATCCTCTATTTCTAATTCTTCATAGGCTCTCTTAATGGTGATGATACTTACCTTAAGTTCTTTTGCTAATACTCTTATAGAAGGTAGTGCTTCATCTGGTTGTAATTCATTGGTCAAGATAAGATGCTTGATCTGACTTAACACTTGCTCATATAAGGGTACACTACTACTATTTGAAATAATAATATCCAATTTTCCACCACCTTTTTCATAGCAACTGTATTTATGCGTTACTAACTGTATATATTATCTATATACACATATTAACTCTAATTAATTCTCCTGTCAATAACCTTTATATAAAATTTAAATACTTGTGTTATAATATCTTTGGACATGTGCAAAGATATTGAACTTATATTTATTTATATTTTTTCTATGTAAACGGAACATTGCTTTAACAGCTTACGTCTTATTACCAAAGAACTTATTACGAGGAGGATATTATTATGAAAAAACAATTTACTACAAAAATGAAGGTTTTAACTGCTATAGGTGTACTTAGTACAATGAGTCTTACTGCTATCGCAGCACCTATTTTACAAGAGGTATCAGCTACACTTAGAAAAGATATCACTTTCACTCTAAACGGAGAAAAGACTTTAGAAGGTACAAACGTGATTATGTATGAAAACAGTGCTTACTTACCACTTCGTGCTTTAGGAGATGAACTAGGTATGAAAATTGATTATGTAGATGGTGAAATCAAGATTACAAATGAAGCAAGCGGTATGAGTAAAACAATAACTACTGATGAAATACCAGCTACAGAGCTTACTCCTGCAGTAGAAGGTGTACATATTCCTTCTGCAACAATCAAAGCAATCGAGAAAGATTCTAATCAAATAACTATCTTACCAGTAGGTAAAGAAGATGCATCATACAACTATATTGTTCTTAACTTATCAAAAGATATGAAAACAGAAAATTTCAAAGTAGATATGACTGTAAGTGTAATACACTCACCTGCTATGACACGTTCTATGCCACCACAAACAGCTGCATTTGAAATTAAAGAAGTTGAAGCTATCGCTCCTTTAGAAAATGCAACATTAAAAGATGTTGTTATCACTGAAATCAGCGAAGATAAAAAAAGCATCACAGTAGGGCCTGTGGCAAATCCAGAAGACAGAAACGCTCAAACAATTATTCATATCAGTAATGATGCAGATACTAAAACAAATATCAGACACCATATGAATAAAAAGCTTTATACTGCTGCTGATTTAGAAGTTGGTCAAAACTTAACAGTTATCCACCAACCTATTATGACATTATCTCTTCCACCACAAACGACAGCTATCGAAATCATTCTTATGGACTAATTTTCAACAAAAAAAACTCCCATTTGGGAGTTTTTTTTGTGTTATTTATCTTTTTTTCTTGTTAGCTACTTCGATGTTAATTTTTCTACCTTTAACTTTTTGAACTGTAAGCATATCCATTACTTCTTGTACATTACCTTCTGGAATCTCAAAGAATGAGAATTTGTCTAACATATCAATTTTACCGATATTTTTACCTTCTAATGAAGTACTAGATGCAATAAGCTTTACAAGGTGTGATGGTTGTAATTTATCTTTTTTACCAAGGTTGATAAATAATCTTACATTACCACTATCATCATAGCTTGAGCCTGAGCTGTAGCTTGAATTTGAGCTTGAACTTGCTCTACTTCTTACTTCTTCAATTTTTACATTTTCAGATGATCCCATTACTATCTTGTTCATAGACATTCTAATGAGAGCTGCTGCTACATCTACGCTTGAGATATCCATATCTTCTGAAGATTCATTCATATCATCTACGATATTCTCAACATATTCTGCGTATTTAGTAAGTTTACCTTTTAAGATTTCAGCTTTTACTTCTTCAAGTACACTTGCAATCTTATTTTCTCTAATATCTTCAATTGAAGGAGGTTTCATAAGTGCAATTTTTGATTTTGTATAACGTTGAATTTCTTTTAATTTGTTTACTTCTCTTCCTGCTGCAAATGTGTAAGCTACACCAGAACGTTTTGCTCTACCTGTTCTACCGATACGGTGTACATAGTACTCTTCATCAGTTGGTACATCGTAGTTAAATACAGCCCCTACGTCATCTACGTCGATACCACGAGCCGCTACGTCTGTAGCAATAAGGATATCTACAAGTCCACTTCTGAATTTACCCATTACGCTATCACGGTGAATTTGCTTCATATCTCCATGAAGAGCTTCTGCGCTATATCCTCTAGCTAAAAGAGCTTTGCATAAATCATCAACACGTTTCTTAGTATTACAGAATACTACTGAAAGTTTGAAGTTATTTGCATCAATAATTCTAGATAGGATTTCTACTTTGTTTGCTTCACGTACTTCTAAGTAGAACTGCTCTACTGTAGATACAGTCATTACTTTGTGTACCACATTGATTTTAACAGCATCTGTTTGATATTTGTTAGCGATATCCATGATTGCTTTTGGAAGTGTAGCTGAGAATAATACGAATTGTCTATCTCCAGGTACTGATTCAAGAATGATATCGATATCTTCTCTGAATCCCATGTTAAGCATTTCATCTGCTTCATCTAAGATAACCATCTTTAAATCATCAAATCTAAGTGTTTTACGTCTTAAATGGTCCATTACACGTCCTGGAGTTCCGATGATGATTTGTGGTTTTTTCTTAAGCGCCATGATTTGTCTATCAATTGGTTGACCACCATAGATAGGGAGTGCACGTACGTTTTCTTTATATTTACATAAGTCTCTTAATTCTTCTGCTGTTTGAATAACCAATTCACGAGTTGGGCAAAGAATAAGAACTTGAATTTTGCTATTGTTTGTATCGATACTTTCAATAGCTGGTACACCGAATGCACAAGTCTTTCCTGTTCCAGTTGGTGCTTGAGCGATCATATCTTTTCCTTCAAGCATGTGTGGAATAGCTTTTGCTTGGATAGGTGTTGTTTCTTCAAACCCCATATCCACGATAGCTTTTTTTACTTCTTCTGATAAGTTTAGTTGGTCGAATAATATACTTTCTATAACGATTACCTCTACAATCTTTTATTTTTTTGTTGTTTCTAGTCTTGTGAACCCTAGTAGGTTCTCTCATCTACTTGGTTCCCTTATGATATTAGGGGAATAATACGCGAAGATGTATCTCTTATACATTTCTATATATTCCAAGCAAAAGTGCCAACGCACAATCTATTTCCAGTAAGAAACCCCTCGGTTTCTTTGAATCCGCGCAAAAAGTGTGTTTTTATAATCACTCTTCTCAATATATGTCTATTAACACTTTCATCTCTATACCAATACCTTCAATAGTAACATAGTAGGAGTCAAATAACAAGTTATTTTATCCTTTATTATTATAACCCATTGTAAAATTTTCATGAGTTTTTAGCGAAAAAATAGTTATCTTATACAATAAGATAACTATTTTTGTAGACAACATTTTATTTAGTTAGCTTTTCAGGCTCAGGATACTCTATGCCTTTTGTATCTACCACAATACTTTTGATGATAACCATCTGCTCTGGCTTATCATTTCTGTCTGTACGTAAAACATTTATTTCGTTTGCTACTTCTATTCCGCCTACTACCTTACCAAAAGCTGCATAGTCTCCATCTAAATGAGGTGAATCACCTGTCATAATGAAGAACTGGCTTCCAGCTGAGTCAGGTGCTTGTGACCTCGCCATAGATAAAACGCCTGGTGTATGTGCTAGATTGTTATCTTCGTAACCATTGTTTTTAAATTCTCCAGCAATAGCGTATCCAGGCCCACCTGTACCTGTGCCATTTGGATCTCCCCCTTGAATCATAAAATCTTTAATCACTCTATGGAAGGTTAAACCATCATAATACCCATTATTAGCAAGATGAATAAAGTTATTTACTGTATTCGGCGCAATGGCTGGATACAGCTCTGCTTGAATCGTACCCATGCCTTCTATTTCTATAGTAGCAATAGGTACATCCTTACTACTTATTTCTGCTACGAATTCTGATTCTTGCCCTGCACTAGCATTACTACAGCCTGTCGCTAGAACTGTTATCCCTAATAATAAGACACTTATCCATTTAGTATATTGTATTTTTTTCATCATTTACCTCTCCTGTTTCTTTTTACATTTATTATACTTGATGCTTTTGTCGTTTATTATGAAGATTTTTAGAAAATAAAAATAGGCTATTCGCCTATTTTATTTCACACAATATTCTTCAAGATATGCTTCCATTCTTGATTTCAT
>JAVVPO010000073.1:0-12564 GCA_036655715.1 Cellulosilyticaceae bacterium
TTATAATTAAAAAAATCCTCAAAGCACTCGTTTTCTGAGTGCTTTGAGGATTTGAAATTTACTTACTATAGCCTTTTCAAATGCTGTTTCTTCTAATCTGTGTTTAAGTTGTTCCTAAATATTAATAGTTCTCTTCCTTATACTGCTCTAAAAGTCCTTGAATACTTGATTTGCATCTTCTTCCACTGCAAGATCCAGACATCGCACCTGTTGCTGCTCTTACTTTTTCTAATGTATCTGCACCATTTGCAATAGCTTCTTTGATCGCTGCACGTGTTACTACTCTACACGGACAAGTCTTTGTTAATCTATCTTTAATTTTTTCTTCATCAATTGGTGTCATTAGGCTACCTACACTTTCTCGTTGTTTTATTTACTTATTCTATTTGTTTACTCATTTATTTATTCTATTGTTTCATCAATACAACTTCTTTATGGTAGCATAATAACATATTTAATACTAATTATCAACTAATATTCTGTCAAGTGTAGTCTAGAAGCCTTATGAACCCTTATCCCGATCATCATATATTTTCAAAATAATATTTATCGGAAACAGGTGCATTTTTAAGTGCTTGCGATAAACCTTTTGTATATATTTCATCTTTCAAGGGGGTGGTTAATGAAGTACTTGGTCATCACTCATTCTTGTAGGCTATAGCTATAATCCCTGCCCAGCTTTGAGATGGTTAGAGCTTTTTCAATTTCTTTAAAAAATGGGTTCTTGATTATTCATGGAATAACCATCTGATCTCACATCACTCATACTCAGCCCACTATCTTTTATTTTCACCTTGCAAAGATTTTTAACTACGCCATAAGGCTCATTTAAAGAAAGCTTATCTCCACTTCCTGAAATAACCCATAAAACTTTATACCCTCTAGGGTTAATCTGCAATTTCTCTTCGCCTTTTCCATCCGTAAAATACACTAATAAATCAATCTTCTTATTATTAGCATACTCAAATACAGGGGTGAACCAAGTAGCTCCGCTTCTATGCATTCTTTCTTTTATATCCTTTATAGATTTCACTTGATAGACACGTCTAATTTGACTATCACATTCTATCATGGTTATTTCGTGATTATGATTTTTCACTATAGTGATAACCTCTTTCATCGCTTGCTTGAATTCTTCATCACTCATACTGGCACTTATATCCAGTGCAATAGCAATCTCTGCTTTATGACTTCTCAGATTACCTCTTAAATCTAATCGCTTAGGCTGTCTTCTATTACGTCTTGTTATGGTCTTCTTTTTACTACTTTCAACTGTTCCCATCAGCTTCTTAAGATATAAATTCCAAGGCAATTCACCTTTGCTCTTTTTAAGTGATGCAAGCATGGCCTCTAAATGCTCTGGTATTTTACCCTTTCTAGACTGATCAACAAATTTCTGTGTGAATTCTTTAATTGTTTTCTCATCTAGCTCATCAGAAGCCTCCCAGATGTCATGGGTTTTTTCTGGATTGTAATCAGTCTCTATATTTTCATCATGCTTATCCCCTTCGCTATCATCCGCTTCACCCTCTTCATCTACCTCTTGCAAATCTAATTCAATTTGAATCTTTTCTACGTAGTATTCAAAGGTCTCATAGGGTTTAAGTTCTAACTCATATTTTGAATTGACCTTCTCCAAAGTCGTCGCATAGGGAGGCAGGTTATTTAAATATTTATTGATTACGATATCCATTGCCATATTCATCGCCAATGTACTATATCTACCTTTTAATTCTTTTGCTCTTATTAAGTGCATGGATAATATATGATGAATTTCATGCTTTATTGTACTTTCCATTTGTCCTAGATTAAGGGTTAAGAAAATAAGTGGATTAAAATAAATCACATATTTAGCACCTTTAAAATTCACCCCACTAGGAGTACTTATATCAAATCTTATCTCTCTTGACATTTGAAACAAAAAATAGCCATAGAAATTATCTTGTTCTTCCATAAGACTTAAACTCACTTTGTCTACAAGCTTAAAAAACTCATTTTCAAAATCTTGGGGTATATTTATCTCATAAATGATTTCATTTGCCTTCTCATAAAGCACTTTTACTTGTTTATTAAAATAATTTTCCATAACTTATTCCCTTATTAAGCGATAGGATTCAAAATAGGCTTCTACAAATACTTCATTTTCTAGAGCTTTTTTGTATATCTCACTATAACTATTTTTAATATCTTTCATAATACCTACCATCAGATCTACTGGATAGTTTCTTAAAAACTCAATCAATCGGTTAATAACATAGCTTGATTCATACTCATCATTTTTTATATTTAACTCTAAACTTTTCAAGATGTTCATTGCAGATAAATAAAGTCTTGTATGACTTTCTTTTTTCACTCTTTCTATAACCTCCGCGCTTAGTATTTCTCCTAAGAAAACCTCTTCATAAGATAGTAATGGGCTATAATTTGCTTCAGTAAAGCTTAAAAATTCTTCTGCAATCACCTTGCCTACATTACCTTTTATCACATTTAAAAATACCGTTCTTGGTATGACATCCTTCTTTTCCTTATAAATTTTATAGCTTTTAGAAACTCTTTCATAACTTCTTGGCGTAGCGCTTACATCCTCTTCATTTATTTTATGAAGATATTCTGGGAAAGTTGAAATAAAGGCTATTACCTTTTCTTCCATACCTGTATCCATTGCCCAACTTAACCACTGGGTATGATCTGGTTCCATATTTAACCACACAAATCTATTTTCTTGGGCAGCATCCATATCTACTACTTGATAATCAAAGTCTGAGCCATATTTACTTGATGGGTTCATTGCTGCTAAGATCTTGACATTGTCTGATAGCTTATAGCCATTGATTTCTCTATTTAAGATTAAATTCATCAGCTCTTGTTGTACCGTATGCTCACAACGATTGATCTCGTCTATGAATAAAAGAACCTCTTTACCCTTAGCTATTTCTTCATCTATTTCTCTTAACTTATTGTGCACGGCATAAACTGTCATCTTCTTTTCTACTTCATTGCCACTTGCATCAATAGCTTTATAAGATGCTATTGTTGGCAAGCCACCTATCTCACCTTCTTTAAGGAGATTGCCATCAATAACCATTAAGCTCCAATCATTTACGCTGGCAAGACGCTTGGCTAAAGCTGTTTTTCCAATGCCACTTTCACCAACAACTAAAGCTACTTCTCCTGTCTCTAATACTAACTCTACACTTTGTAATGTCTCTATAAAATTCATTTTGTCTATCTCCTATACTATCTTTAACTTTTCATCTACAGCTATTTTTTTTGCCTTTTGACTGCCATATTGATAGATAAACATTATCTTGTCCATCATCAGGTTATCACTGCTTCTATCTATGGTTCTACAGTTCAAAAAGTCTCTTATATATTTTTCTTCAACATCTTCCTGTGATAAAACTTCTTTTAATACAGCTTCTAACTCCTCTTGTGTTATCTCTTTTACCATGTATCTAATGACTAAAATATTTACTTTCAATAATTCTAGCATTTTAGGCTTATCTAGTGGCATTATAAATCTAATAGCTTCCTCATTATTTTTAATAGCCATAAGCTGTACTTTAAGGCTTGGTGAAGCTATATATCTTAATGCATCATAACTTATTTTCACAGCCTCTTCCTGTACACTTTCATAAGGCTCCTTGATATATTTGATTGCGTCGTAATTTTTTCTTACGGCTAATAATTGTAATGCCTCACTTGGATTTTTGGCATATTGAATAGCCCATCCAGCTTGATTAATGGCTAATTTCAAGACCTCATCAGTTGGCTCTTTAATATATTCTAATGCACTCCATCCCCCACTTACAGCTTTGATCATCATCTCCTTGGTTGGATTATTTATAAATTTAATAGCTCGCCTATTGCTTTCTATAGCTAGGGTTTCCATTTCTCTAGTTGGACTTGCTATGTATTCTAGTACGAGCCCATTTTTTTTAATAGCCAGTAACTTCATCTCATCTGTTGGATTATTGATGGTTTTTATACTCGCAGGATTGCTTTTTATTATTTCAATAAGTTTTGCTTCTTCCATGATGTCTCCTTCTTTATTGATTTTAATTTTTATCTACGGATAGTTATTATCTATTATAATATATCCTTATAGTATTTTAAACAAGAATTCTTAAGCTTCTAAAATACTTATCTATTGGATACTTACCTAGTAAATTCAAGAAAAGGGAATCTATACCCAACTTGGATATAACTCCCCTTCTACTATCTTCTGCCACTTGGTCTCATAGCTCTACTCATAGCCTCATATACACTATAAGGCACATAAAAACCATCACTTCCTATTCCTACATCTAGACCTGGTCTATGTTTCCCATGAAAATCTGTACCTCCAGAAGCTAAGAGCTCATATTTTTCTATTAAATAGTCCGCATAAGCTACTTCCTCCGCTGTAAAGCTTGGATAATATCTTTCCAGCGCTTGAAGGCCTTTACTCTTTAGGTATCCTATATGCTGCTCTACTTCTTCTTTGGTATAACCTGCTAATCCTATATGCTTAGTATAATGAGCAAGCACGCTTACGCCCCCAGCTTTTTGAATGATGTCAAAAGCTTCTTCTACGCCTATCAGCTCATCATCCCCATAAGGAATTGGATCTAAATATTTGTTCCAGCCTTCAACAGCTGTAGCTACTATGCCTTCATGAAGCAGATATCTAGCAATATCTACCCTGTCTATATATTTCGTGATAGCTCTTTCCTTAAGTACTTGCAACGAGATATTTACACCTTGTTTTGCAATGATTCCTAAAATGTTTTCAAGACTTTGTTCTTTTTTTTCTTTCATTCTTGTATAAGCTTTTAGAAACTCTGGATTTTCTACATCTATACCAATCCCCAAAATATGTAGTAGTCTTCCCCCTACATAAGGACAAGTAAACTCCATCCCTTTCAACAATTTTACACCTTGCTTTTGCGCTTCTTCCTGAGCCTCTTGTAGACCATCAATGGTGTCATGGTCTGTTAAGGCTATGACCTTAACACT
Source organism: Cellulosilyticaceae bacterium (assembly GCA_036655715.1). Classification (GTDB taxonomy): domain Bacteria; phylum Bacillota; class Clostridia; order Lachnospirales; family Cellulosilyticaceae; genus JAVVPO01. The sequence goes on from JAVVPO010000073.1 coordinate 4,999, forward strand.
ATTTTCAACCGCTAATGTTACAATTTCCTTTGGACTACAAGTCCCATCTGACATTCTAGAATGTATGTGTAAATCAATTTTTTGTGTCATGTTTCCTCCTGTATATATGATACGATACTTCAAAACACTCTTTGTACCTGAAATGCAGCTTTATTCTCCAATCTCAATAATTGTAGCTATAATGTCCATATACTCTGCGCAGTATTTCTCATAGACCCCTGCTACCGCAGCCTGAAATCTTGCTTTTTCAGCTACTGATAGCTCTACCATTTGCACACCACTTTGAGAAGTTATTTCCTGCAAATTTTTCTCTCTTTCTATCCACAATTCCCTTTCATACAAAGCCGATTCTTGTGCACATGAACGAATGATTTCCTGATCTTCTGGTGTTAACTTATTCCATGTTGCCTGTGAACATAACTGTATTTCTGGTACACGTGTATGTTCATTTATAGTATAATATTTTGCTACTTTATAATGACCTGCTGATTCATAAGATGGCCCATTATTCTCAGCACCATCAATAATCCCTCTCTCCAGGCCGGAATATACCTCATCATACGCAATGGGCACAGCTATTGCTCCTAGAGCTTCTACTATATCCACTGCAAGCGCTGACTCCTGCACACGTATCTTTAGTCCCTTTATATCCTCTAATGAATGAATGGGTCTCACAGAATTATAAAAATTCCTCGCACCTGCATCATACCACGAGAGCCCTACCATATCCATATTTTCCGTAACATTTAAAAAACTATCTCCAATTTCACTATCTAGTACCTGCCACATATGCTTCGCATCTGTATAAAGATAGGGCATCTGTAATATATTAAACACTGGAATAAATGCTGACAATTGAGACAAAGAAATCCTTCCGAAGTCAATTCCACCAAACCTAATCTGCTCGATTACATCCTTCTCATTACCTAATACACCTTCAGCCTGTACAATAATTTTTATTCTGCCATTTGTTCTTTCCTTAACTAGTTCTGCAAACTTATAACCCCCAAGTGTAGTAGGATAATCCTTTGCCTGATTTTCAGCATAAGAAAATACAAATTCTGGTATCTGATCCGATGTCTGTATTTGTTTCTTTTTAATACAACCGATAAATACGCCAATCATAATTATACATAATATCACTCTTACTATCTTTATCTTCATATACTTTATCACCTGACCACTCTCTAAATTATCTATCTTTCCTTATTTTCTAAAGCTATCATGCGATACTCACTTGGTGTCACTCCCTCTACCCGTTTGAACACTTTAGCAAAATAATTGGAATCCCGATATCCCACTTTGTCACTAATTTCTTTTATATTAATGGTTACATCACTTAAAAGCCCTTTAGCCTTTTCCACCCTAAATTCTGAAAGGTAGCTTGTAAAATTTCTATCAAAGCATTGTTTGAAAATCTTGCAAAAATAAGCGTCTGAATAATTCATTGTTTGTGCAGCATCTTGTAATGAAATATCTTTCATATAATGTGCTTTGATAAATTCTAGTATGCGTTCCTGTACAGCACTACTACGTATATGCTCCATTTTTTCACTATCAACTATCATTTTCTCAGGACTACTAGGTATATTTTGGGTATCACTATTCTCTTTTTCATCAGCTACTCTAATAGCTTCCTCTAGCACAGCTATTAGCTGCTCATCCGTACTAGGTTTTAATAGATAATCTAATACCTTCACAGCTATAGCCTTTTTGGCATATGTAAAATAATCAAAGGCTGTCAAAAAAATAATGCTACAGTCCTTATCCTCCGCCCTTATCTTTTCTGCCGCCTCTAGCCCATTGATTCCTGGCATTTCAATATCTAAAATAACAATCTCACACTTTTCCATTTTAAAACGCTCAACAGCTTCTCTGCCATTTACCGCCTGAACAACCTCTAGCTGCCCCTCAAAGTTTTCTTTAATTATTTTACAAAGAATCATTCTTTCTATAGGTTCATCATCTGCAATTAATACACGATACATATTACGCCTCCCGTTCTATCTGCTGAATCCTCAACCTCACAACAGTCCCAATGTCCTTTTTACTGAATACCTTTACTTCACCATTTGGGTACATAACTTGTACTCTTTTATAGATATTCCCCAGACCAATTCCCATTTGCTCAGTAACTCCTTGTTTAAATGCATTTCTTAAATGCTCCAACTTTTCTACCGTCATTCCAACTCCCGTATCCGCAACACTAATCATTATATCTTGCCCTTCCTCCCAGATACGAATAATAATCTTTCCACCTTCTTCTTTTCTAGACAGCCCATGTATAATAGCATTTTCTACTAGTGGCTGAAAAGAACAAGTAGGAACTTTTACCACATCACTATCAACTTGACAGTCAATACGATAATCGATGCGGCTACCAAAACGCATTTGCTGTAAATACATATAATCTTTTACAACTTTTAATTCCTTGGCTACTACCACTTCTGCTTCTGACATCTTTAAATTATAGCGAAATAATGCACTGAGTGCCTTTATCATTTTATCTGTTGTCTTTGCCCCCTCTAGATTTGCCATACCACTTATTACATTTAATGTGTTAAATAAAAAATGTGGGTTAATCTGATTTTTGAGTAATTCAAGCTTTATCGTTTCTAAGCGTTTTTCTACTTCCAATTTTTCTAATTCTTCTTTATGTAATAAACTTGCCATTTCTCTTTTTTCTTCAAGTGTCCTAATATACTGCCCTGTTTCATATTTCATTCTATTAAATGCCTCTACCAACTCCCCCATTTCATCCCTATTTTCAACTTTGACATCCTCTACAAAAAAATCATTAGCTGCTATTCTTTTTGACACCCTTACTAAATCCATAATCGGCCAAATAATTGTCTTATTCATTAAGCGTGTTAAACTCATGGTTCCTAGCAGCAAGAAAATCCCAAAAAGCAAAATCACAAAAGGTACCACCCTTAGATAGGGTACCTTATTTATATAAGCCGCTGTGCCCTCTTCCAGGGTATATGTCATAAGTGTTTTGGCATAATCCTGTAAGAATGCCTGCATATTATATACTTGATATAACTCCTTGATGTAGTTTGGATTTTCTTCTTCCATTTTCAATATTGCATCTCTTTTATACTCATAAGTTTCATAACTATTGTAAATAGACCATGTTTTTGCATAGCGATAATCACCTATAGCTGTATATTCATAAGGTAGATGCGAAATGACACTCCGTGTCCGCTTAAAGGCGTCTTCTAATTCCTTGTACTTTTCCTCACTTGGGTTTTTGATATATTCTGAAAAATAGTTACTCTCTGTTTCTATTGCATTCATCAGTTCAATATTTCTTGCATTATCTTGCAAGATAATGCGAAAATCATTTACTGAAAAATTGACTACCCAAATCTCGAACATAATTGACAAAAATACAATAAAAAATACAATCCCTGAAAAAAAATAAATCTTCTTCTTTAAGGTCAACGCAAGCCAGACATGTTGCAACTTCTCTTTATAATACATTTCCCATTTATCCATTCCCTTCAAAATATTACATTTAATTATAACATATTTATACATTAAAAAAAAATAACAAAGATAAAACCGTATATATAGATATAAATACGGTTTTATCTTTGTTATTATATAGTGATAATGACTATTTAATCTTTGAAACTATATAGTCATAAACAGCTTCTTTTTGTTTTCCTAATACTTTATTCGTTAATATAAAACCATGGGTAGTTGTTGAAAACACAACAATCATAGTTGGTTTTTTTGATACTCTTTTTATAGTAGTCCATTTTAAATCTGAACTTTTATTTTCAGTTTTTACATGAACGCCCTTATCATCAAAACCTATCTCCATCTCTTCCCTAACAGTTACTGCCTGTTTTTTTGCTCTCATATAAATTACTAAGGGCTGAATAACAGTAAATAGGCAACATGCTATGATTAACAATATTCTCACAAATCCATTTACGTCTGCCCAAAATTTTGCTGTGAGCAAAAACATGGCAATAGTAAATATCATATTACATACGCCTACCATTGATCCATACATATGATACATAGATAACTGCCAAAAATCAAAAGCTGTTGTTTGATAAGTGAACTTATACTTCATATCACTTTACCCAAATAGCCCTGGAAGCCATAAACAAATTCCTGGAATAAAGGTAATTAATAAAAGTGTAATAATCATACATATATAGAATGGTAATGTGGCTTTTACAACCCGCTCCATCGGTACCTTACCAACTGCCGAACCAATAAATAGTACCGCCCCAACAGGTGGTGTTAAAAGACCAATACCACAGTTTAAGATCATCATAATACCAAACTGAATAGGATCAATACCTATTGAAGTTGCAATAGGTAACAAGATTGGAGTAGCAATTAATATGATTGGAGACATATCCATAATACAACCGAGAACCAAAAGAATAAGGTTTAAGAGCAATGCTAGAATAATTGGATTATCCGTAATACTAATAATTGCACTTGCAGCTAAATCTGGTACGTGAAGACGTGTGAGACAATATCCAAAAATACTAGAAGTTGCAATCAGAATAAGTACGATAGAAAGTGTATCTACACAACTTCCAAGTACCCTCCAAACCCCTTTCCAATCAAGCCCTTTATAAATAAATACACTGACAATCAAACTGTAGACAACCGCAACAGCTGCTGATTCTGTAGCTGTGAATACACCACCCACAACACCAACTACAACGATTAATACAGCTGCAAGAGCCCAGAAGGAAATACTAAATTGTTTTACTAAATTCTTTATGCTGAATTTATCACCTTTTGGATAGTTTCTCTTAACAGAAATGATATAGGACCCTACCATTAGAGATACTGCAAGCAACGCACCAGGTATATACCCTGCAAGGAAAAGACTTCCTACTGAGATACCACCTGCAGTCGTTGCATAAATAACCATGTTATGACTTGGTGGCACCAAAAGTCCTTCACAGGATGAAGTAATAGTAATGGCCGTTGAAAAGTCATCATCGTAACCTTGATCTACCATCATAGGAATTAAAATAGTCCCAAGAGATGCAGTATCTGCAGCTGCAGAACCTGAAATCCCTCCAAAGAAGTATGATGCAACAATGTTAACCATTGCCATACCGCCTCTCATCCAGCCAACACAAGCATTCGCTAGTGAAATCAGCTTTTCAGAGATTCCACCTGATCCCATCAAGCACCCCATCGTAATAAAGAAAGGTACCGCCATCAGACTGAAAGAACTAATACCCTTTACCATCTGCTGACAAATAGTTGTAAGTGGCAGTCCTTGGTACAAGAGAGAGAACAAAGATGCAAGTGCTACTGCATAAGCAATAGGAAATCTCAAAAATACCATTATAAAAAAGCTTCCAAGCAAAATTAATATTGCAATCCCATTAGCATCCATTATTCGTCTCCTCCTTTATAAAAAATCTTTTAATATGATTATATATAGACTCTATTTCAAAAACAACCATAGCTATACCTGCTAGTGGAACAGGGAAATACATCCAAAATCTAGAGATATTTGGCATACTTACATAACTTCCTTTTGAACCAATTTGTACTGCATAGCTCCACCCTACTATTATCATAACCATAGCAAGCCCAAATACAGCAAAGTCTGCAAGAATATCCAAACTTATTATCACTTTTCTTGGTAAATATCTATCAAAAGCTGTCATACGAATATGTGCATTTCTTCTGATAGCTAACGCTGCTGAAAGAACTGCCATATAGGACATACAAGTTAAAACGACTTCTTCACTCCACGCTGGATCTGGAATAAATGGAATGTATCTACCCGCTACTGCTATAACAGTAATGAGAAGATCTATTATTAGTAGTAATTTACATGCTAAAAGCACAAACTTATAAGTCGCGTCATATGCCGGCTTGATCTTATCAATGGTATTAAAAATTTTAGGCATATCTTACCTCCTCAAAATTTTAGGCACAAAAGGTGTCATCCTCCTCTGTGCCTATAAAATATCCTATTAACACTATGTAAATCTTATTTCATATCAAGAATTTGTTGGTAAAGTTCAGGATTGGCTGCTGTTGAAGATTCAATAATATCTTTACATGCTTCTTGCCAAGGTGTGATATCCTCAACCTCTACAATATTAACACCTTCAGCTCTTAACTCTTCTAACACTTTATTTTCCGCTTCTTCAGAAATTTGTCTATTAAATTCTGATGCGTACTTACCAGCTTCTGTAATAATACCTTGTTGTTCTTCTGTAAGGCTTTCCCAAGCTTCATCTGTAATAACTACTTGTATTGCGCCAAGTGTATGTCCATCAAGGATTAAGTTTGGTGCAGTTTCTTGGAATGCATTTGATTTATAGTTAGCAATAGGTTGCTCTGCGCCATCTACTACTCCTGTTTGTAATGCTGAATAAAGTTCCCCGAATGACACAACTGTAGGTGAAGCTCCAAGTCCTTGTACCATACCATTCATAATAGGGTCATTTGATACTCTGAGTTTCATACCTTTTAAGTCTTCCATCTTATTAACTGGGTTAACTGTAAAGAAATGACGGAAACCTTCTTCCCCGTAGAATAAACCTCTTACACCACTACCATTTTCGTATGGCTCTAGAAGGAATTCAGGTGCTAAATCAGATGTAGCAAAATTCCAGAAATGATTACGATCTACGAATGTATAAGGAACAGAAAGTAATTTTGACTTCTCTCCGCCGTAGCTTGTAAGGGCGAATGCTGAGATACGAGATATATCTATTGTTCCGCCGCCGCCAAGCATTGTATCTAGTACATCATTTTCTGATCCTAGTACGCCAGCTGCCTGCATATCAATCTTGATCTTTCCTCCTGAGAGTTCTTCAACTTTTTCTTTAAAGGCAGTACCTGTTTGACCAACAATAGTATCTAGTGGATTAACTTCTGCATACACAAGTGTAACCTCTGGCGCTACTGTCTCCTCTTTTTTTACTTCCTCTTTTTTTGTTTCTTCCTTTGCAACTGGTGCCTCTGGTGTCTCTGGTGTTTTAAGCCCACATCCAGTAACTGAAGCTAACATTAACGTACTCATAAGTGCTGCTAGTATTTTCTTATTCATCTTACCCCTCCTATAAATATATACAATACTTGTCGTCTTCTACGACTCTATACACTTATTATAGTATGATTTTTCCACAAAACAAATCGTAATATTTTAATATTTGTAGTATATTTTTAACATTCAATGGTTTTATATTGTAATAAATTATTGCTGTTTTTCCTGCTTCTCAATTAATTTTTCCTCTTCTAGGTTTTCACTTTACTTTACAATTATTTTTACCACTTTATTCATTTATACAAATATAATTTATATTCTTTATCATTCCTTACTGAATACACAAAAAGTGGCATCCTATGCCAACTTCTTCCAAGGATATTAAAAGCTTTATATCATAATTTAACTATCTCTAGGAAATCATCTCCCCCTTGCATTTAAGGTATCTCCTTAAACCCTAGATGACTTCCCTCAGATAGGTGTAGCTTATTCATAAGACTTTCTCTTCCTTACCTAGCTAGGCTCACTTCGGCTTTGGTGATAGGCGCTAGAGGTGATGGATGTTC
>JAVVPO010000074.1:0-12074 GCA_036655715.1 Cellulosilyticaceae bacterium
ACAAAGGGACCACTATACTTCTTTTAAAGAAAAACTCTTTTTTAGGATAAAGGATAAAAGTATCCCTGTCCTAAAAAAGAGTTTTAGATTAATTCTTGTTCTTTGTAACTTTGTAGTGATTTAATGATGTAACTTAACGTACAAAAGTCTTTGTCTAGTTCTTTCTCAAGTTTATTTAAACCCTTGATAAGTATTTCTTCATCAAAGTTTTCTAGGAGTTTTATCATACTAATAGAGTTAATCTTTCCCTCTTTAGTATCTAGTACTCTAGCTTCTTTGATATTTTCATTTGACATTGCCGAATTAACCGCATGAGTAAGTGCTTCACTTATTTTCAATTTAGGCATCTCATCATAAATAGTAATCCCTTTATCTTTGACATTTAAATTTTTAGCTTTTGTTATATCTGTACCAATAAAAATAGTATTTACAAACTCAGCACTATTAAAATCTACACCATCTAGATTAACCCCTTCAAAAACTACATTGTCAAATTTAGCTTTTTTAAATCTACTTTTTTTCAAATTAGTTCCTACAAACTCAGCGAACTTAAAACTACATTCGAAGAAATTGCAAGATTTCAGATGCGCCCCTCTAAGACTTGTATAATCGAAATTTGACCCTGAAAAGTCACAATCATAACAGTTACTTCTTTTAAGATTCTTATACATAAAATTCTTATTTAACTTTTGCGCATTCTTATAATGAAAATTATCGCTTACTTTTTTATTACTAGCCATTTTACCTCCAACTAAAATATTACTCTTTTAGTTTTTTATTTATTTTTAGTTCTTTTTCATATTATATAGGGTAACCATTAAAGTCAATATTTTTTCATTTTCTTCTATTATAAATTATTTATCATTTGATTTCTTTGTACTTTTCCACCCTAAGGTGGTCTTTTGAATAACTGGATCAAAGATAAGTAGCATCGCTGGTAATAGGATATACACTAACACTAAGCTAATAATAGAACCTCTTGCAATAAGGAGTGTCAGTTCTGATGCTGAACGAATCGTTGTAATAAGATATACACTAAGTGTTCCCGCTATTAAGATAAGGGCTGATGTAAACACAGCTCTTGATGTATCTTTGATTGTTTGCACCATCGCTTCTTTCTGCACCATATGCTCTAAATTTTCTTTATATCTAGTTGTAAATAATATAGCATAATCCACTGTTGCACCTAGCTGAATCGCACCTAATATAATGAAGCTAATAAAGTTAAGCTCTGTTCCCATCATATAAGGAATGCTTAAATTAATCCATATCCCCAATTGAATAATAAATAATAGTATAAGTGGTAACGTAATAGATTTAAAAGTCACAGCAAGAATAAGACCTACTAGCAAAATAGATACCAACGTTACCACCTTGAAATCTTTTGCCGTTATATTTTTAAGATCGTCATAAACGATAGATTCTCCTGTTATAAAATAGTTTTCAGAGAGTTCTTCACCTAACGTCTGTTTGATAGCCTTAATAGTCTGAGATGTTTCTTCACCTTCCATCAGTCTATCTAAATCCACAGCAAAATACGTGTAGTTATCACTTTGGAATTTTTCCACCAATTCTTTTGGTATAAACTCTAATGGCAATTTCTCACTCACTATTGAATAAAGTCCAAAAGCACTTTTTACACCGTCTATATCATTTATTTTACCCATCGTCTCTTTTAACTTTGACGCTTGGTCAAGAGGCACTAGCACCACAAGCTGGTTAGCAAGTCCAAAGATCCCTTTGATTTTTTGTGTTGCCTCAATGGAAACTGCTGAATCTTTAAGTGTTTTTTCATTTGAATAATAATAGTCTACTTTACTGTTTGCCATAAAAGCTGGGATAGCTATTATAATAGCACTTACTAAAGCAACATATCTAAGTTTTATAAACCCCTTTGCCAATTTCCCAAATGAAGGAATCAGTATGCGGTGCTCTTTAACTTTCAACTTATGATCTATAAGTAAGATAATAGCAGGTAATAGTGTCATGACACATAGCAAGCTAAAGAATACACCCTTTGCAAGTACAAGCCCCATGTCTCTACCTATACCATATTTCATCATGACTAATGCTAGGAAACCACCTACTGTAGTAAGTGCTGATGCAGATACCGTGCCAAAGGTTTTTGTAATAGCCGCTTGCATTGCTTCTTTTCTAGGTAAATGCATTTTCTCATCATAATATCTATGCAGTAAAAAAATAGAGTAGTCCATCGATACTGCTAACTGTAAGATACTTGCTACCGAATTAGTATTAGAAGATATAGTCCCAAAAATAATATTACTTCCCATATTAATAATAATAGCTACACCGATAGCTACAAAGAAATAAATAGGTTCAAAATAAGTACGGGAACCTAATACTAGGATAATAGCAATGACCACAAAGGCTAATAAAGAGTACCCTATAATCTCTCTTTCTGTCGTATCCACCATATCCTTTGCAATAGCACTCTCGCCACCTAGATAAAATTCTTTATCTTCTACTAATTTTTCTATTAATTCTATAGTTCGTTGTGTCTGCTCACTACTACTTCCCTTTTTAAACACAATATCAATAATACTATAGCCTTCTTTTACTTTATCCTCAAAGTATAAAACTTCTTTTATACCTTCTAGTTTACTTATCTCTCCTACTAAAGCCTTCATTTCTTCAGGACTTTCTGACTTAACCATCAAAGAGGCTAGTCCTCCCATTTGAAACTCCTCTTCTAGAAGTTGCTTCCCTTGATAAGATGGCATATCCGCTGGCAGGTATGAACTTAAATCATACTCTATATTGACATATTTAATCCCTATCATACTTAATATAAGTAATATGCCATAAATCCCAATTAATCCTTTCGGATGATTAACTATAAATTCTGCTATTTTTTTCATCATCTTCTCCATTCTAGTTCTGTCAATTTTATGCATTAGCTTATTATAGCTCATTTATATAAAAAATTTATGTATCTATTCTTTAATCTATCTGGATATTCCAACCAATTTATTCCAAACATCTTGCATTTCTATCCATTCGATATTTCTATAATTAAGATGATATGATAAACTATACAGTAGCCTTACAGTCTTAGGAGGAATCAGCATGACTGAAAATCTACAAAGTTACTTTACTACAGGTGCATTTGCTAAATTATGCGGAGTTAAAAAACAAACACTTTTTCATTATGATGATATTGGACTATTTCGTCCTATGATTATTAAAGAAAATGGATATCGTTACTATTCTTATCGCCAAATTTATGCGTTTAGTATTATTTGTTCTTTAAAGGAACTAGACATGCCTCTAAAAGAAATCAAAACTTATCTTGATGAGCGCACTCCAAAAAAATATATAGACCTTATGCAAAATAAAATTACCGACATCGATAAGGAAATCCATAAGCTAGGTGAAATTCGTAGACTTATGACCACAGCTACTCATCTTACCCAAAAAGCGCTTCAATTAGATTGTGATACAATCCTACTTGAAGAACAAAACCAAGAGTATCTCCTTGTCAATTCTAAGCTAGACCCCACCACCAATAAAGATTTTTCAAAAATCATGTTAGAATACATTCATTTTTCTAATCAACTTCAACTAAGTGATACTGACTATATTGGTACCATGATCAAAGTTGATTGTATTATTAATGGGGAATCTAACTATTATTCTAATTTGTATGTCAAAACAGCTACTCCCAATCTTCAGTCCGTTATCGTTAAACCCAAAGGAACTTATGCAATTGCTTATCATCAAGGACGTTATGAAACCATTCATCTCACCTATCAAAAATTAATAAATTATGTCCAATCACTCAACCGCCAATTAGGAGATTATCTGTATGAAGAATATATCTTAGATGATATTGCACTAAAAAACGAAGAAGAATACATTACACAAATCATGATTCAAGTTATCTAACTCATTCTAAATAATAATAGAGGTCTATCTCAAAACTAGCTAGCTTAATAACTATTTTGAGATAGACCTCCATTATTTCTATATCTGTTAAAATTTGCTCAAAAAATAGTTTTTTGATTACTTAATATAAATTTATTTTTTTTATTTTCTTCTCACCTATGCCGTATCACTCTTCTTATTTTCTTATTCACAACGCCCTATACGTTGCTTTTCTAGCTTATTCCCCATTTTTTCTTAATCACTCTTATCATATCTTCTAAAAATCTTACTTGTTTAACATTAACAATTTTTTATCAATTGTTGAGTATTTTTATGTCATCTTTTATAATAACCTTAATGTTTAATGATTCTACATCATGACGAGACGAAATTTACTTATAAGGGGTTATGAAAACATGCAAAATTTATTACTCGAAGCAAACAACTGCTTAAAATGCAAAAATGCTAGATGTCAGAAAAACTGTCCTATTGACACACCTATTCCTGAGGTTATTTCTTTATTCCAAGAAGGGCGATTACATAAAGCTGGTGAAGTCTTATTTAACAATAATCCTCTCTCTGCAATCTGTGCCATTGTATGTCCACACGAAACCCAGTGCAAAGGAAATTGCATCAAAGGAATCAAAGGCGAACCTGTTAGCTTTTGCGATATAGAAAGATACATCTCTGAGCAATACCTTGAGGAGTTATCTATTGATAGAGCTCCTGAGAATGGTAAAAGAGTCGGTATCATTGGCTCTGGTCCTGCTGGAATAACTGCTGCCATCATCCTTGCCCAACAAGGTTATAAGGTGACTATTTTTGAAATGAGAGAAAAAATAGGTGGTGTTTTAACTTATGGCATCCCTGAATTTAGATTACCACGCACTATTCTAGATAACTTGACTAAGAAGCTTATACAACTAGGTGTACGTATTAGACCTAATACTTTAGTAGGTCCTGTTCTTACCTTAGACAAGTTACTCTCTGATGGATATGATGCCGTCTTTATTGGGACAGGCGTTTGGAATCCTAAGATGTTAAATATAAAAGGTGAAAGTTTGGGTAATGCTTGCTATGCTATTGACTACTTAAGAACACCTTCAAGCTATGAGCTTGGCAAAAAAGTTTGTGTCATTGGGGCTGGTAATGTTGCTATGGATGCTTCAAGAAGTGCTAAGTTCTATGGCAGTGAAGAAGTGCATATTTTCTTTAGAAGTGGTGAAGAAGATATTACAGCAACTCAAGTAGAATTCCACGAAGCCAAGGAAGAGGGCGTTATCTTTAACTACTACAAAGGTCCTGTTGAAATTACAGATGAAGGTGTTATCTTTGCAAATATTAAAAAAACTATTAGAGAAGATGGACTAGTGATTCTAGAGCCTATTGCAGGTTCAGAAGAGCTTTTCCCTTGTGACTCTGTTATCGTAGCCATTAGCCAAGTTCCTAAAAATGATATTTCTGCTAATACAGTTGGCTTAGAAACAAAATATGGTTTACTTATTACCGATGCGCTTGGCCATACCTCTAGAGATGGTGTCTTTGCCTGTGGTGATGTAGTAAGTGGTGCTAAAACAGTTATTCATGCCGTTGTTGCAGCAAAACTTGTAGCCAGTAGCATTGATGATTATTGCCGCTCATTAGCTTAGTCAATCTATGCATCTATAACAAAAGAAGGGCACGTGAAATCTTCTATACCCTAGATGATTTCGCTTGCCCTCCTTTTGTTATAATAACTACCTTCCATGAAGAGTTAGTCTTCAAACATGGGGGTAGAGAGGTATCTTTCTCCCGTATCAGGTAGTATCACTATTATATTCTTCCCTACATTTTCAGGACGTTTTGCAATCTGAGTTGCAGCCCATACAGCTGCTCCAGATGATATACCTATAAGCATTCCTTCTATTCTAGAGAGTTCTTTACCTATGCGAAAGGCCCCTTCATTATCTACTGTTATAACTTCATCATAAATTGAAGTATTTAGTATCACCGGGACAAACCCTGCCCCAATGCCTTGTATTTGATGAGCACCCGCTATTCCTTTTGAAAGAACTGGTGAACTCTCGGGTTCCACAGCGATTACTTTAATATTAGGATTTTGCATTTTAAGATATTCTCCTATTCCTGTAAGTGTCCCACCTGTTCCTACACCTGCTACAAGAATATCAATTTGCCCTTCTGTGTCTTCCCAAATTTCAGGCCCTGTTGTTAGCCTATGTACTTCTGGATTTGCAGGATTTATAAATTGTCCCGGTATGAATGCATGAGGTATTTGCGTAGCCAGTTCTTCCGCCTTAGCTATGGCTCCTGTCATTCCTTTTGACCCTTCAGTTAAGACAACCTCTGCACCATAAGCTTTAAGAAGATTCCTTCTCTCCACACTCATTGTCTCAGGCATCGTAAGAATTATTTTGTAGCCTCTTGCCGCTGCTACACTTGCAAGCCCTATCCCTGTATTCCCACTAGTCGGTTCAATAATGACAGAACCTTCCTTTAGCAATCCTTTTTTTTCTGCATCCTCCACCATAGCCTTAGCAATGCGATCCTTTACACTTCCTGCTGGGTTAAAATATTCAAGTTTCGCAATGATTTTAGCTTCTAAATTATATTTCTTTTGATACTGTGATAACTCTAGCAAAGGTGTTCTCCCAACTAAATCTGTAATACTTTTATAAATTTTTGACATCCTCATATCCCCCTTAAGAGCGTATTTTATAGTCTCTATCTCCGCTAACATGCTTATCATTATATGCTCTATTTTGTCTCATTATGATTATAACAAAAATAGGATTTCTCACTATAACTCATTTGAGAAATCCTATTTATATAGACCTTATTTAAAAGGTTCTATTCTTACGATAAAATGACCTGTTGCATTTCTTGGGTTAGCTATGTATAAATTTCTAAGCGCTTCATATGATGTAACAGTTCCTTCTTTAATATTCTCAAATCTCGTTTTATTACTATCTACATTACAATTTTGTTTTACATCAAAAGAAATATCTGAATCTCCCATTTTAGAGATAACATGCCATATCAAATGACCTTCATTCTTCAATTGATTGATACAGAAGTTTCTACTTGCACGACCATCTTCACCTTGTTTCGCAAAAGGCTCACTTGCAATAATTGCTACCTCTCCCATGTAAACACCCCTTTGAATAACGTATATTATAATTTAAATATTTATGATATATATTATATTATGAATTATAAATAAATAATATTCTAAATTTTATTTATTTATGGTAATAATCTCTATAAAACAACCGTTAGAAATGAGCTTATCCCTAACGGTTATTTGCTACTATTTAAAATACTCAATACCTATATCATCCATTATCTTCTGTATCTGTTGTATCATCTACATTACTACAAGTGTATACCCCATTAGACATCTCTGCTCCTGAAATAGATGTTACTTCTCCTAGTATATCCTCTATATATCCAGGACAATTTATTTCTTCATTTACGCTTCTATCATTAAATAATGCATCAGCTTCATCTATCAAATCTTTTTCCACATCATTTTCTTTCATAACTTTTAAGATTTCTCTTGTCTCATAGATAGAACAAGCACCAGATACAGCGGATACATTGGCATAAGCTTGCCCAATCTCTGTAGGTGACATGGTTTCATAATTAAATTCTTGATCTTTACAATAATCATTTAAAGAATGATTCATACTCTCTAAATAGTACTCAGCGACTTGATCACTCTGGTCAAAACAGATTAATTTATTACTAGGTGAAATGACTGCATATTTCATATTTCTTTGCCCCTCTCATTGCATATATATTTTATTATGCAACTTCAGCCCTACAATTATGCAAAGTTCATAGCTTAATAGCCATTAGTTCTTGATAAATATACGCTGCATAGGAATCTGTCATTCCACAAATAAAATCTGTAATCAATAAGAGTTTACAGTATTCTTCTGAGCAGTTCTCTTGTTCTATTCTTTGCTCACAAATGAATCTATAGTTTTTGGAAATAAGTGAATAGACTTTTCCATCATAGCCTTTATAAGCTTTTACATTTTTATTGAGTGCAACAGGCACAAAATTATCTAGTAATTTGTGAATAATATTATAGCCTACTATTTCATTTGAAACGATTCTATCATTGTTGTAAACATATTCCTTTGTGATATTTCTTAAGAAAAGAGAAATATTCTTAGCTTTTGAATTGCCTATGAGCTCACCTTGATATTTTCCTTCCATAATCTGATCATAAGAAGCTATAAATTCTTCTACTACAGAATCCCTAAGGTATTTATTAAGTTTGATAATAAAAGATTTTAGTGCATATTCTCCTGGATCTTCATAACCATATTCTTCTTTTGCTATATCATAGTTTTTAGAAAGATAAAAAGACAAACTCTCTTCTAAACTTTTTTCTTCATACCCTTTTTGTTCTAAAAACTCTTCATATTTCATTTTGAAAATATCATGAGATACTATTTTTTTATTAAAAGCATCCTCTAAGTCGCCTAGCAGATAGGCAATATCATCTGCCGCTTCCAAAATGAAAACTAAAGGATTTCGAACACCTTCTAACCTCGTAGCTTCCATAATCTCTTTAAAGGCTTTCTCTTCAGCCTTATAAAAGCCGATCTTCTTGTTATAGCCCATGGTTTTATCTAATTCCAATGAAGATATGGGATATTTGATAATAGCACTTAGTACACCTATAGTAAGATTCATACCGTATCTATCAATCACAAAATGTAACTTAGTCAAAATACGTAGAGCCTGTGCATTTCCTTCAAAATTCAGAAGATCAAGCCCCTCCTGTTTACCAAGTACACATTCATTGTATCCAAATTTAAAGGTGTACGTATCTCCTTCATTTTTAGCTAATTTATCTTCGAACCATTCTCTGATAGCTACTTCTCCAAAATGACCAAAAGGCGGATTGCCAAGATCATGAATAAGTCCTGCACAGGCTAGAATATTACACATATCATCTACATCTTCTTGACTTACTTTATCCTCATTTGTATTCATCTTTTGGATAAGTTTCATCCCCGCGCTTTTACCTAATGATTTAGCAATAGAAGATACTTCTAGCGAATGCGTTAACCTTGTTCTCACAAAGTCTAGTTTCTCAAGAGGAAAGACCTGCGCTTTATCTTGAAGTCTTCTAAATGAAGCACTAAACAAAATCCTGTCATAATCATTTTCAAATTCATTTCTTACATCAAAACTCTTTTTAGATACCTTGTAATCCTTAATTCTTTTCTTGTTTAAAATTAATTTCCATTTCAGTTTAGCCATCACTATGTCCTTTCCTACAAAATATCCACCATAATGCTTATGACTTATATTCTTCAACTATGATGGCTATCTTATACCTTTTCTTTTAGACTACAGCATGCTTACTATTAATAACTAAAAGTTTCATCAATAGTTTTTATCCTATAGATTTTTTAGTGTGTCTTTTACTTTTTATGCCCCCTTCAAGAGACTCTTTATGATTATCTTATGCCTCCCTTTAGTCTGATTAACCTAAATACCCTTAACCCGATTGTAATCTTGTGCTAAAATAGCCTTTAAAATCAAAAAAATAGTCATCCTTAGCATTTTCTCTAAGTCTGACTATTCTTATATTTAACAAAATTTAAGCTTAACTCTCAATTTTTTCTTTCTTAATTGCTAAAAAGACATAGCTATCTTCTGCCTCTATTCTATAAATCCCTATAGCATCTAATTGGTAAATACTCATATAGGCTAAATCACGAGCTACTATTTCTTCACATTCAAAACCTTCTCTTGTGAATACTTCATGTCCTGTTAGCTTACCAAGTTCTTTAAGCTTAGAGCCTTTATCTCTAATAGCTTGTGTAAAATCATCATTTGCCCATGCCCATATCCACACCTTGTCTTTCGGCGCCCATGAACCGATACAAGCTATCTCAAACTTTAACACCTGATTTTCATCATTTTCAAATTGTATTGTTTCAGCCTTGTGGTTAAAGAGATACTTTGTGTAAGTATTTAGGTGATACTCTTTATTAAGTAATTTTTGCTTCTCATTTACTTCTATATAACATTTCTCTAAAAAATCTCCAAATTGTTTTTGCGTCATTATGCCTACTCCTTATTGCCACTTTTCTTATGATGATTGTTCTATCTATAGTTCCATATCATTTAGTATATCACGTAGTACCTTTAGTTCTTCTGCACTTAAGGTAACACCTTTCCCCATTTTCGCATGTTCCGGTGCCCAATCACGTATGTCATACTTAGGTGCATTATCATTCCAACTCATTAGATTTATTTCTTTTTGCCAACCTCTTGAACCTTCTGATAGTACCCCTAAACTTTCCTTAACTTCAAATTTAATGTCTGCCATCTCTATATCCTCCTTAGTATTTTTATCTCTATGCCTCTATTAATTAGAGTATATTCCATCTTAATCTTATCTTATACAGCTAGCTTAGTATTATTATATTCTAGCCTTCTAGCATATGCAATGCCAAATATACTTGAGAGATAAAACTAAAAGTAGCTATACCTTTTATCTCTATTTAAATTACTTCTTCATTTTTCCGTTTAGCACTTCTCATGATAAATAAAGCCTTTTCTTCATTTCATATTGGTCAATCTTAAGCCAATCTGCAAGTGTTGTTGCTGGCGTAGGCCTGTCATCTGGATTAAATACTTTCTCTATATACTTACCATAGATAAAATATCCCCCCATGTAATACTTATTATTTATATTATCCAGCTCCGCTTAAATATGTCTAATCTCTCAAGATATATACTTCTTTTTTATTAAGTCTCTAGCACTTACCTGCCTATTCATACGCTCTTTACTCTTAGTCAGCTTTTGTTCTTGATTGCTTGGCAAGTTCACCGTTTGAACTAATCGCCTAGCAAACTCATCTAATTCTGCAAAGTATTTGTGCGTTAGTTCCTCACCCATCTTTTCAAGCACTTTGAGATTTTCAGGTGAAACATTATCTAGTTTTGCCGCCTCTTTTTGTTTCTCATCTATTTCCATTTGAATTCTTAAATAATCTTTACTTTTTTCAGCTTCTCGGTACATGATACGTAGTTGATAGTCTACCACCTCTGACACACCTGTTCTTGAAATAGAAAAAATAGGTTCTATCCACCTCACCATTCCCCATCTATTCATTTTTTTGTAGTCATAGCTTATTTCCTTGCTTCCTGTTCCTAAAGAAAGAATTAATAATTCTTTTTTTTTGGTCTCTTTATCCGGTAATTTGCTTACTTCTGCATAAGCACATAGTGCTGGGTTATTTGCAAATACTCCGCCATCAATAAAATATCCCATGCTACCATCTAATCCACTAATCTCCGCTATAGAAAAGTAACTTGGTGCAGCTGTTGTTGCCCGAATAACATCTTTGACATAAAATTCTTTAGATTCACGCTCAAAAGTATCTAGTTGGTTAAAAAATGTAGTACTGTTATTTTCTACATCATATGCCGTTATGAGGCAAGGCTTAATCAATTGCCCTAATTTTGTATCTCCATAATAGTCATTTAATAGTTTCGTTAATCCTTTATCTGAATATTTGGTTCCAGTTAATCCAAAAAGTGAACCTATACTATGTAGGAAGGTATTTTTAAAAATGGTTTGCCCATTCTCCAAATAAAAATCAAGAGCTTCTTGAGCAGAAAATTTGGGTTTTGTAGGGTCATTTTTCTCTGGCAAGAGATAGATGGCAGTTAGTATCCCTCCTGTACTTGTTCCTGCGATTAAATCAAAATAATCCGCAATCCTAGCCTCACTTCTTCCACTATGTTTTTGTAAGAGCTGTTCAAATGTGACTAATACCTTTGCAGGTATAATCCCTCTAATACCTCCACCATCTATTGATAATACTCTTGTCGCCGCCATTGCTCCCCCACCACCTTTTTTATATTATACTGGTGAATCCTTAATTATATATTTATGCTATAATCGACTTATATTATGTTTAGACTCTTCCCTTTCATATGTTTTTATATTAGGTTAGATTACCTTTTACTAAAACCTAAGTCATAGGGGCCTAAGTAATAAAATACTTAGACCCCTATGACTTAGATTTTGTTATCCCATCCTCTTTACTTAACTGCTCTCCTTAGTCCTTGGCAAAATATATTGGTCTATCCAATGTTATAATCATTGCCTCAAGAAAGAGTTTTTAGACCATTTACACAAAGTTTTTTAC
>JAVVPO010000075.1:0-12073 GCA_036655715.1 Cellulosilyticaceae bacterium
TTACAGAGATTTTAACATTTTTGATATTCCCTTTACCTGATACCGTAAACTTAGTAACAAATTCATTACCTACTTTGTAAGTTCCTGTTGGCTCAATGATGTTTTCTATGTTAAGTTCTGTGTCTACGGCTACATTAGTTGTTGTTAAATAAATAATTTGAGAATCTTCCTTTTTTTCACCAAGATCATCTGTATAACTCAATTTCAACTGTACAGGTACTGTAGTTGCTGTTGTATCACTGATTTGTAGTTTTATATTCAGACTTTGGCTACTCTGTGAAGATATACTTTCTACATATCTTACATTACTACCATCCATAACATAAACTTTATCTGATATTACTTCGACTTTTACATTTCTCGCTGCTACATTCCCTACATTTTTCATATTAATAGTAACATTTTTTGGCACATTGGCTTTGAAATCCTCTGTACCTGATACGGTTACTGCCAATGAAGGCGGCATAAAATCACTGTCTACTTTTAGCTTGATAATTTGCTCTTTTCCGCCAATATCTACTTTCAATTCATGTATTCCACGGGTTACATCTTTATCAATAGCTAGAGTTACATTAAACTCCTTAGTTGCACCTTTAGCCATCTCCGGAATATCTATCCTTTTATTTTTAATCTCAATCCCCTTAGATGTGCTATTCTTATCTTTCATTTCGAGCTTCATTTCACCTGCACTTGATTTGTTGTCAGAACCATTTTTGAGTTTAAATGAAATTTGTTGTGTCTCTCCTGCTACTACATTAATAGTACTATTATTTACTATTTCTAATGCCTCTTTAACACCTAATATTTCTTCTACTTTCTCTAATGTACAATCTTTCTCTGTACCAATCCACTCATTCTCATCCTGAAATCCTACCTCTAATTTAAAGCTATTACCTTTTCCATTATAAGTTATTCCACTTGCCCCTAGTATATTCTTCTCCTTGTTCTCATTACCCGGTAGTTGTAATGGTGTCCACTTCGCATCATCATCTGAAAGTGCTCCCTCACAATATACCTGTAATTTAGAAAAAGCATCTTTTTCTTCTTCTTTATTTTCAAATCCACTAAAACCTATTTCTATCCTAACATCTACTTTATCACCTTTACTTAACTCTCCTTTAGGCAATACTGTTACTTCTGATATATGTATATTCTTATTTTCCTTTGCTTCCTCAGCAAATACCTCATACACTCCACCTGGCATCATAAAGCTAACCATCATAATCATCGCCAGCATTAAACTAGTTAATTTATTTATTCTCCTCATTTTCAATCTCCTCTCTATGTAGAGCTTTTTTCATCTCTATGCTATGTATATTTCCATCTCTCACTGTGATAATCTTGTGGGCATAATCCGCTATTTCTGGATCATGTGAGACAATGATAAGTGTTTGATCATATTCTTTAGCAATCTTAGTAATCATATCCATAACTTCTAGTGTGGTCTGTGTATCTAAGTTTCCTGTTGGCTCATCCGCAAAAAGAATAGTTGGCTTATTAACAAAAGCTCTCGCTATACTTACCCTTTGCTGCTGCCCCCCACTCATCTCTTTAGGCTTGTGATGAAGTCTTGTCCCAAGTCCAACCGCTTCTAGAATTTCTTTGGCCCTCTTATCTCTTTGCTTTTTAGGTATCCCTTGAAAGATAAGAGGTAGTGAAACATTTTCTAGTGCTGTTAATGAGGGAATAAGGTTGTAAGACTGAAAAACGAATCCTATATATTTTTGTCTGAAATCTGCTAATTGAATTTCATTTAATTTTTCTACATTTTTACCTTTTATCTTAATCGTGCCTCTTGTTGGTTTTTCAAGTCCTGCTAGCATATTAAGTAATGTTGACTTGCCTGAACCTGATGTACCAAATAAACAGCAGATTTCTCCTTTTTCAATTTGCAAATTAATATTATCTAAGGCTGTAATTTTTTCTTTACCCATTTTATATACTTTTTTCAAGTTGGTGATTTCTATAATTGGCTCCATACTTTACTCCTTTCTTTATCTATTTCAAATGACTCTTTGTCATTTATCCTCTTATTTTACACTCATTTTTATACTATTTAAAAACTATTATATACTATATTCCTCACACTTTCTACATATTGCATCTTACGTTTTTGTAACATAGACGATTATTACCTATCCCCTTCACTATTTCCATTTTCTCCCTCTGTACCCTTTTTCTTGTTTTCCAACCCTTCTTACTCTTTCTTAGACGAATTTATATACGCTTAAAGTTTTAACTTCTAAAAATTTTAGTATTATTTACCATGAATCTAAGGGAGTAATCTAGCCCACTCGCTAAACTCTCCCTCTCAGTTAAGTCGTTATGCAATTATTTAAAGAATTTGTTGTCTTCGCAAGATATCTAATGAATTTTTAACACATAATTTTCCATACCCCCACGCTGTACTTGGAATAGTCACTCCAGGAATATTTTTTTCCGTTCCTCTTAGCAAATAAGTTTTGAGGTTTTCACCATACAAAAACGGGTTGTTTCCTTGTACAATTCCCCACTGCATCAGAAGCGCTACCCCGCCTGTTACATGTGGCGTTGCCATACTTGTGCCACTTAAGTTAGTATATCCCCCTGTATTGCTATTGGATCTAATATCAACTCCTGGCGCTACTAAATCTGGTTTGACAACTGAATCATTTCTTGCAAATCCTACTCCCGAGAATGGTGCAATCTGCCCCGTTACAGAGTTATAAGCACCTACAGTAATAACGTTCCTAGCTGTTGAGGGCGTCGTAATGGTCGTATTATCTATAGGTTCTAACATAAAAACGTCTTCTCCTCCCAATTCACTGGTGGGCCCCCATACATTGTATTTGCCATCTACCACGTCCACACCATAGACATTAATTGTCCATATCCCGCTAGTTATCTTTCTACCTTCTATCCCATTGATAAATACCGCGAACTCTTCATCTCCATTAAGAGGTGATGGTCCTGCAAAAGTGGCATAGACCCTGGAGGTTCCTAGAATATACTGCCTAGGTCCTTGTGCATATAAAATCTTTGGTGTTTTACTTCCTGTTGGGGATACAATCTCAAATTCTAGTACATCTATAAAACTTTTCCATACTGATAAATTATAATATGATTTACCCTCTCCAATCTGAAAACTAAACGAAGAAACTCCTCCATCTTCCACTATTCCAGCTGTGTGTGTTCCACTACTTCCTTCATTACCTGCCGCTACAGAAATATTAGTTTTCCACTCTTGTGATACATCGTCTAGATACTGCTCTATCAGCGCATTCCCATCATGAGGGCCTTCATTCATTCCTATACTAATATTCATAGATACAGGTCTTCCAAGTTTTCTTGCCTTCTCTAACACATATCTTACCCCTAGCATAATTTCTACGTTCCTTACGATATCCTGACTGCTTCCTCTTCCTAGCTTAACAATAATATATCCAGCTTCTGGCGCTGCCCCTACATACGCTCCACCAGATCCAGATCCATTTGCTCCAGCTATGCCAGCCACATGAGTTCCATGCCCTAAAGTATCTTCACTGGGTACTATAGCTAATTGCTTTGCTTTTGTATTTTGCTGCAAGGCTAAGTTAATATCTTCCCTTGTATACTCTGTTCCTAATTTAAATCCTGCTGGGGGATTGCCTTCAATCGTCTGATCCCAAATCGAGGCGATACGAGTATCCCCATTCAAGTACCTAAAATCCTTTTGGGCATATGTGATTCCCGAGTCAATAATACCAAGTAATACACCTTCTCCTTTAAGCTCATAAGGAGGATTATTTTGAACTGGTGTAATACATGCAGCATCCATATTAGCCGACATGTTGTACTGAAGTCTTTTTGGCATCTCCATATACTCCACTTCTGTATAGTTAAGCAGATTATCTATCTTGCTACTTGGCAAAGATAATACTGCAAATTTATTACTAATAATTTGAGCTACTCCATTTTGTTCTCTAGCCACACGCTCAATATCACCATTGTATTTGACAAGGATATCCCAATTACCACTTATATCAAATCCATAACTTTCTATATATTCCTGAGCTTCTTTTACTTCTGACTGTGGAATGGATGTTAAAATTTGTAAGGCTGCATCTGTTTTATTTTCTATAGCTTCCCTCCCCCTTTCTTTTAACTACTTGCATACTTTTCCCTAAGTTCATCTAATACAGCCCTTATACATAGCACACCATATCCCCAATCTTTATTTGGATAAGGCTGATCTATAGGTATTCTTGTGGTATTTCTAAGTACATAGGCCTTAAGTCTTTCCCCATACAAAAATTCATCTCTTCCATCTACAATACCATACTGCATAAATAGGGCATAAGCTCCCGTCACAAATGCTGCTGCCACACTGGTCCCAGTGGCTGGCTGATACCTATTTAACTTATTAATAGACGCTGTCATCACATCAATGCCAGGAGCCGCCAAATCTGGTTTAATCATCCCGGTTCTAGTGAATCCTCTCCCAGCAAAATTTGCTATTTGAACCCCTCTAAGTCCAGATGCAGCGACACTTGTAGCTTTGCTAGCTGTAGAAGGTATAGTAAGTGTAATCAATTGACTTGGGACTAAGAATCTTATACTCCTATTAATAAGGTCTAGAGATTCTCCCCATATATTATATCTACCATCTAATATCTTTAGCCCGACTATACTAATCGTCCATATCCCATTATCTATATCTGTTCTATTAAAGCTGTCTAAAATAATTAAAATTTGTTCATCTATATTACCATCTGAGGACTCTGAAAAATTGATAAGCACCTGGGTATTGCCAAATATAAAAGCCCTATTATTAATAAGCCTAGTAAGCACCTCTGTTTTTTCTCCATTAGGCGCTTGTATCACAATACCAAAATCATCTGCAAAACTTTTCCACAGTGTTGCATAATAATACTTTTGTTTTTTATCTATAAAAATCTGAACTTGCTTCGTTTCATCTTCTTTTACAGTCCCCATAGCATGACTATCTTTATTCGCTTGATTACCTGTTCCTACTGTAATATTGCACTTCCATCTATCTGAAGCTTTATCTATAATTTCTTCAAGCGCACTTGTTCCATCATGTGCCCCTTCATTAATACCGAATCCAATATTAATACTAATGGGTTTATTTAATTCTATGGCTTTTTCTAAAACATACTTTATAGCCAACATCGTTTCTATATTTCTAGGTCCTCTAAAAGGAGTTTGAACTACATTTGGCCCCTCTTGCCCCACCTTTACAACTATCAAATCGCTCTCAGGTGCCACCCCTATAGATTGCCCTTGGGATGCTCTCCCATTCCCAGCTGCTACCCCTGCTACAATAGTTCCATGTCCTAATACATCTTGGCTTGGTACAATGGCTAGCTGCGCCTCTTCATCTGTCGCTCTTAATGCCTCATTGATCTGCTCATTGGTATATTCTGAACCTATTTTAAATCCTATCGGTGGATTTCCTACTATTGTTTGATCCCAAATATAGGCTATCCGGCTCGTTCTATCTTCTCTTATAAAATCTGGATGGGTATAATCAATCCCAGAATCAATAATAGCTATAAGAGTTCCTCGTCCTGTTACATTATAGATACCCTTTGGATTTGCAATCCCTGTTCCACAAATAGTTCCTATGGCTACATCTAAGATATACTGCATCACTTCAGGCAATTCAATATACCTCACACTAGGACTCTCCGATAACCTCGTAATATTATTTTTGTCCATCGTCATGATTAAAAATTCTTCATCAACTATTTGTATTGCTATATAAAGTTCCTCGGGTATTAAAGCCACATTCCCCGTATACTGGACTAGCACTTGCCATATCATTGGATCTATTATCCCCGTCGTTTCTATAAAAGAAGTAAGTAGATTTGCCTTTTGATAACGCAGCATTAATTGTAATTGAGGACTTATTTTAGTATTATAGCCTGGCATATTATACCTCCTAGCTTTCTATCATTTTTTACTTTTTATTAATCGTTGTAAGGCTGCTCTGTCTAATATGCCATTGCCTTGTGAAGGGTTAGGATACTGTATTGTATCTACCCTAGTAAGCTGACTAATCAAAATACTACTTATCACCAGACTATTAGGCCATGGACTTTCTTGTTCTACAAGCATTTTACTATATAAAGCAGCTACTACCCCTGCTACATTAGCCATTGAGACTAGACTGCCAGTCAATAAGCCCATTTTACCCAATGCTATTATAGCTAAAACATTTTTTCCCTGTGCCACAAAAGTGGGTTTCACTAAGTCTTGCCTTGTATAACCTCTTCCTGAGCTTTTATAAATGGTTAATGTCTCATTGTCATAATTGCCTATACTTATGATATTGGGTACATTCCCTATAGATGGTATGGTTACAAAAACGCTATCAGGAGACAATCCAGAATAACTGTTTAATGCTTGTTGGGCTATCCATATATCTATTACATCTGCATAGCTTTCTTTATTTCTTGGCACTTTCTCTTTTATGATTATTTTCCAAACACCTACCATAGGATTTTCTAGGCTAAACAGAATTTCTCTTAGTCCATTATCAAAACTTATCGCTATTCCAGTCGTTAAAACTTCAGTTGTATTCTCTACATACTTGCCTTTCTCTTCAAGATTATATTGTTGCTTCATTGGATTTTCTAATACAACGCTTAACTCATGTATATCATCAATCCACATGGTTCCCACTACTTTCTGCAGTGCCTCCTGTATTCGCAGTTCTACAGTATATTCCTGATTGTCTTCTATAGTTATTCTACTATGATGCCCCTTATCGGCTTCTTCCCCTGTGCTGGTTAATATAGTTATCCCTGGCTGATTTGCAAATGTCTCAATTCTTGTTTCTAAAACACTTTTTCCATCATGACTATTTAAGTTCCCCCCATAAGGAATACACAGAACAAGTGGTTTTTTTTGTTCATTCGCAAAATCCACTAATTGATTTACTGCTATTAGAATATCCTCAAGCAGTGTAGCCTCTTCATTTGGTAGGCCTCCATATATTCTTTGCAATGTATCAGGTGCTTTGTTTATCTTCGCTATAATAAAGCTTGCCTGACTTGCAACCCCCTTATATTCTTTTTGTTTAAATTCCATATTGCCACCTGCAATAGCTAGCAGTGTATTGGTTAAATAAGAATTCCCACCAATCCCTATATCTAAATCCACATTGTTTTTTACTGCATTTTGGATTTCTTCTTGTAAATACACCCTTCCTTTATCCCCTTCTTTTTGCTCCCAAACGTATGCTATTCTACTCTTTCCATTACTATCTATAAGATTATTCTCTTTATAATCTACGCCCGCTACACCTATGATACCTATATAAACCTCTTCTCCGTTATACTCCTGCTTCACTCTCAAATCAAGTTCATAGTTACCTGGCACATCCGCCTTAATCACCGGTGGATGTGTCTGAATTTGAAGTGCATATTGCGGGATAACATTATCTGCCAAATCCTCTTTTTTACTATCAAATAACTTTTTGGTTCCCCATAGTAAGGCATAGTTTCTATCTATTCTTATATACTGAAAACCTAACCCCTCATACACCTCTCTAGGTACAATAGATGTTTGCAAAATAGGTACATATATATGCTCCTCATCAGGAATTTGTTCATAAAATATATCATGATACAAGCCATTTACTCTTGTTGCTTTTACTTCTCTATACAATCTCTTAAGCATACTTCTATCATATTTTCCATCTGATATATTCCTTATTTTTGAAAGTGCCACATCTATTTCATCCTCTGTATAAATAGTATCTTCTATATAGAATTCAAACCCATTACTAGAAGCTCTATAATACAATGCCATATTGCCATATAACTTATTGATTAATACACCATTCACCTCATCTAAAAGTTTATTAATTAACTTATTAAGAACCGATCTATATCTTAGATTTTCATCTTCTATGTAAACATCTGCGTAGATGAGCAATTTTTTATTTTCTTCTAGTGATTTACATATCATATCTAAAATAAACTTCAGATACTTTGTAGAAGTTATTTCATTACTATCCGAAAATCCTATCACATATCCATTGTTTTTATCCATGAACTGATTAGTGTCTAAGTTGTAATAATTTTTTTCATTCTCTTTCATGTCACTATGTCCTACATAAGCAACCAATTTTTTTTCATCTAGTAGCATTTCAGGCGCTACAAATTGTCCCTTTAGTTTTATCATAAATTCTTTTTCTATATAACTTGTTTCTAATTCCACACCGAGTCCTCTAGATTGATTATCACCTATCTCCATCATAGCTATATCTTCTTTTATCCATTTAAACACTTTATCTACGTGTTCTTGTCTATTAGGTATTTTAGTCCCCTTACAACTAACTAGTGCATACATTGACACTCCTCCTAGAGCAATGCAAAGCTATTTTCTAAATCTAGCTTGCCATAACCTTCTATATTATTAGGATAGGATACTCCCCTTTGACGGCTAGCTCCTCTTATCAAAATCACTCTTGCTATACGTGTATTAAGCGTCGGTAAATTTCCTTTTACAATAGCCCATTCAAGTAGCAAGGCGCATGCTCCTACTGTGATTGCTGCTGCTGTACTTGTTCCTACATAAATAGTATATCCCCCTGCCAAAGAAGGCCCTTCCACATTCACTCCAGGTGCAACCAAATCAGGTCTAATAGCAGCTGTCGTTGTAGGCCCTCTTCCTGATGCAGCATAGATACTTCCATCAATATAATCATATGCACCTACCACTATAACATCTGTTGCTGTCCCAGGTATGGATACAGTTGTACTTGAATTAGGTTCCGTAAATCTAGTATTTGAGTTGATAAACCCGATCCTTGGTAGCCACATATTAAAAATACCATTGATAATATAATCTCCATAGATACTTATGGTCCATCTTCCCGGAATAGGCTTCTCAAGAGAGATAACTACAAGTTCTCCTCCTGTTGTTACATTGGGATAACTATAGCTAATAGTCACTATACTTTCTTGTAGTGTAAATTTAAACTTTTGTTCTTTATTAACTTGCAAAGGAACCCTCTCTACAATTTGTCCTATTGGTGTCACAAGAGAAATAGATACTTTATCTGCATCTCTTGTCCATAGTCCAATATTTAGCCCCTCTTCTTTCTCAGCTATATTCACTTCTATATCCACTTTCCCACCTGTTGTAATATTACCTTGATAATGGCTTCCTGCATTACCTTCATTTCCTGCTGCTACCACCACCACAATACCTGGATACGTCGTGAGACTACTGAGGTATTTTTCTAATATGGTACTACCTCCATGATCTCCAAAATTATTTCCTAAGCCTATTAAGATAGCAACAGACTTTTTGACTCTTGTGGCTTCTTGTATCGCATAGCTAACTCCAGCTATAATATTTGTCTCTGCATAAGCTGGCACACCGTTCGGAATGAAATACTGGGCTCTTAACTCTTGCGAAATCTGCCTCAATTTAACAATAACCAAGTTACAGTCCGGTGCTGCTCCCGTATAACTTCCACCAGCACTTCTATCCTTCCCAGCTGCTACTCCTGCTAAAAATGTGCCATGCCCTATTTCATCTTTGCTTGGTACAACACTATAAGGGGCTGGTGATTTAAGTGCCGTATTAATTTGTTCCTCTGTATACTGCGTTCCAAATTGAAAGTTATAAGGAGAATTTCCTTCTATATTTTGGTCCCACAAACTCACTATCCGTGTAGTATTATCTTCATATTGAAAAATCTTATTAGTATAATCTATTCCTGTATCTATTAGGGCCACCAAAGTCCCTTTCCCTCTTAATTCTCCAAATGGGTAATTATGAAAAGTTAATATATTAGATGCTTGAAGCGCCTCATTTGCACTTAATCCATAAACAGCAGGTATTATTATTCCTCCTATAGACTGGTCTATATTATTGATTAAAGCTATATCATCTACAGGTACCTCTATTACATAAATACTTTCCGCTATAGGTCTAATAACTATACTAGGATATTTTTTAGAAAATTTTTCTACAAACCCTGCTGCATCAATGTCTATTGGGACTATATATTCTCGCATATCTTTTTCTTGCCTCATTAACTCACCTCCTTGTGTATTATAAAAAGCCCAAAATCCTATAGACTTTGAGCTTTTGTTATATACTATTCATATGTTCTAATACCATTAATTATTAATACTTTCTACTACATCTAATAGCCATTTCAGTGTATCTTCTGTTACACATTCGATATTTTCATCTAAGTCATGTAGCAAATCATGCATACAACCTTCATACACCACAACCTTTTTATCCGCCTTAGTTATTTTGGTTAGGATACTTTGATTTCTATCGATAGGAATCACATGGTCTGCATCTCCTAATAAAAACAAAGACTTTACCCGATACTGGCTAGCATTTACAATAGCATACTGCATACCCACTCGTAAAAATTGATCCATGAACCTACCTGTAGCATATTCATTACAGTCTATGTCATCTTTGAATTTCTCTAGAAACATTTTATTTCTCACCGCAAGCTCCTGACCCATTCTGTATATCTTGGCTCCTGGTATTTGCCCCAAATGTTCATACAAACTTTGAGGTAAAAATTTGCACCCTAAAGGAACCCCTAATGCTGGTGATGAAAAAATCTGGCCAATTACATCTCCCGGATACTTTAGACCATACAAAAAGGTAATAAGCCCCCCCATTGAGTGACCAAAGGTCATTATTTTTTTATTGTATTTGCTAAGAGCTGTAGTTAATGCCTTGATATCCGTCACAAAAGAAAAAAAGTCTTCTACATCTCCTTCTTCCCCTTCTGAGCGTCCATTCCCTCTATGGTCTATGATACATACCCCTATGTTGTTGGCTACTAACTTTTCTGCAAAATCTATATATCTTCCCGAGTGCTCCATATAACCATGAGCTATAATGACTATACAAGTGCTACTACTCGGAATATCTCTTCTATAAAAAATTTTTGTATCATCTATAGCATAAAAATAACTCTCTATTAGATTCAACAATCTCACCTACAATCTTCCGTATTGACTAATAATCTTATCTATTGCTCTACTCGCTTCTGATTTTGTAAATTTATCAATGTCTTTTTCTAATCCAATCTCATATTTATCCACTAATTTTGTTAAGAAATTTTTTTGTTTACCTGTAATAGGATAAGTCTTTGGAATCTCCCACTCAATTTTTTGAGGCTCAAATAATCCTGGTTCTTGCGCATAGAATTCTTCTTTAAGTTTAAGAAATAATTCATAAGTGGCATAAGCATCATCATAGGCTCTATGGGCATTAAGCAAACTAATTTCATAGTGCTCACAAAGATTCTTTAGTTTTCTACTTGGTAAATCCGCCAGCATTTTACGTGCAATAATCAAAGTATCTAAGGCTGTTTTTTCAAACTCAAATCCCAGCCTTGTCGCTTTGACTTTTAGCATTCTATAATCAAACACAATTAAATTATGTCCAATTAGTGGCGCATTCTTACAAAAATCTATAAACTCCGGCATCACTTTTTCTATAGGCTCCTCTTTAGCTACCATTTCATTTGTTATCCCTGTAATAGATGTGATATACGGTGATATAACCTGTTCTGGTTTAACCAATCTCTTAAACGTATCTTTTACTTTATTATTTTCTATATAAACAGCACCAATCTCTATAATATCACTATTAAGCGGTTGCGTACCTGTTGTTTCTGTGTCTACTACTACATATGATTTCATGTATTTGCTCCTTAATCTATTCGATGCCTTATATATTTTACCTTATTTGAAATATATTGCAACTATGACACTATAAACAAAATATTTATTTTTCTCTAGATACTATTGACAAAATGTTAAAAATTAACAGTCTTGAATTTTTAAGATGCGATATGTAGTATAGTATATGGATTATATAAATATATATAGTATATAGAACATTAAATTGTTGAGGAAACAAATGGGGGGCTACTATGACATATTACGTTATCAAACGCGATGGTAGAAAGGTAAATTTTGATATTAAAAAAATTGAAAATGCTATTAATCAATCTGTTAGAGAACTAAATACAGAATAGTATTAATCCTATTCTTCTCAATGGTTCTTGGGCTATAGGATTTATTGGGCT
>JAVVPO010000076.1:0-11875 GCA_036655715.1 Cellulosilyticaceae bacterium
TTTTGAATCGACTGGTTTAATGGTTGTTACTATTTTATTTTCAAAGTTCATTTTTCTTTATTCATCAAGGCCTTAGCCTTGTTTTTGTTAGCTAATGTTCGCTGCTGACTTGTATTATTATGCCTTATAATCCTACACAAGTCAACACCTTTTTTCATTTTTTTCAAGTTTTTTCTTAGATACTCTTTTAATCATTGATATAACTAACTCAACTTTCCCAGTTTAAATCTTTAAACAATGCTTTGATAAATACGGCTTATGAATTAATCCATTGTATAAGTTGACTTTTTATAACTTCACCTGTGGTGCTAGTTTCAGTATTGATATAGTCAACAAATAAACCCATTAAGCTTTCTAGGGCAGCTGTTAAATCCATATCCTGAATATCATCACAGTACATAAAAAAAGTTCTCCCTTTCAGATACTGCATAAGCTTACTTGGTGCTATTGTTGGTGGACATGAGATTAATAAGTGAATATGTTCTTTCCCTACACTACCTTGAAGTATTGTTATTCCTC
Source organism: Cellulosilyticaceae bacterium (assembly GCA_036655715.1). GTDB lineage: Bacteria > Bacillota > Clostridia > Lachnospirales > Cellulosilyticaceae > JAVVPO01. Next base: position 520 of record JAVVPO010000076.1, read on the forward strand.
TAGCAGTACATCCTTGCCTCACCAATTCTCTTACTCTACTAGCTACAGAACCTTTCAATACCGGGCATCTATACTTAGTTACCCATATCAAATGATATTTTATATCATACACTGCATGACTATTTTGGTTGTATTCATCCATACTATCACCCCTTGTAATAGTATGCCCAACGAATAGGAATGCTAAAAGCGTATACCTTCTAAAGAAGGTGGATTTAGGCCATGCACTTAGAAATTAAAAATTTTACGCTTAGGCGGCTTAATTTTTTACTCGTATCAAAGTGAGGTATGGTTTATTATCCAAATCTTTTACCTATTAATGTAAATTTATCACAGTTATTGTATTAATTGAATATGATATAGCAACACCATCTAGCTAGTATTAGCTTAATTAAAGGATGATATTCTATGAAAATAGACAAAAACACAGTTGCCGTTGCAGCTTCTCTTTTTTTAATCGGTCAATCACTAAATAAATCTACACTTAATCGCTCTTCTAAAGCTGAAGAAACAAGAGCCAATACAGCAACCTTAAGTATATTAGGCCCAAGTGGCAAAACCACTCTCTTGCCACTCACTACAGTTCCTTTCACATCTGGTTCTACTGTTTTAGATATAAGTGTTAATGCACTTAAAGCAACCGGAATTCCTTTTGAAGTCAGTGGTTCAGGTAAAGGCACTTATATTACAGGTATTGATAACCTTAGTCAATTAGATGAAGGCCCTCTTAGCGGATGGCTCTTTCGTATAGATGGTAATTACCCATCTCAAGGACCAGCAGCATTGACACTTACTAAAGATTCAACGATTCAATGGGTCTATACCCTTAACTTAGGCAAAGATGTAGGTGCCCCTTCTGGCATCTTACAAAGAAAAGGCAATAATTTTAAAGCATAAGTTTTATTTTATGCATATTTAGGGACATCCTCATCATATGGTATATAAAAAGTATTTTTTGGGGGGTATCTAATGAGGATTAAGAAAAAAAGTAATTCTATCAATTATGAGCAGGTTTATCGCATACTTACAATTACCTGTATTTGCTTCTTTATATATGTCTTTATAAATTTCTTTTTGCTTTTCAGTAATTTCATCTCTGTTTATCTTTTATTTACTAGTATTGCTTTTTTATTCTTACATCTTTTTAGCAATAGCAAAGTCTATCTTGTCTTATCTTTTATTTTATGTGTTTTATGTATTATTTCTACTTTGCTTATTCACTCTATCCAATAGTATTTATCATTTTTTTATGCAGAAAAGACCATGGAAACTCCATGGTCTTTTCTATATAAAATAATAAATTATTTTAAGTTTGCTTTAGCTGTTTCAACTAATGTTGCGAAAGCAGCTGGATCTGTTACTGCAAGATCTGCTAACATTTTTCTGTTCATTGTAATATTTGCAATTTTTAATCCGTTCATGAAACGGCTGTATGACATATCGTTCATACGTGTTGCTGCATTAATACGAGCAATCCATAATGTTCTGAATTCACGTTTTCTTAATTTTCTACCTACATATGAGTAGTTTAATGATTTCATTACAGCTTGTTTAGCTGTTCTGAATTGTTTTGATTTAGCTCCTCTGTAACCTTTAGCTAATTTCAATACTCTGTTACGTCTTTTTTTAGTCGCCATTGCGCCTTTAACTCTTGCCATTGTACTAACCTCCTACTACGTTATCTTATAAGTTTGGTAATAATCTTCTCATTTGTTTTTCGTTTGTTTTGTCAACAAGACCTGGGTGTCTTAAGTTACGTTTTCTTTTTGTTGATTTTTTAGTCAGAATGTGACTTGTGTATGCTTTTGATCTTTTTAATTTCCCTGTACCTGTTAACTTGAAGCGTTTAGCTGCTGCTCTATTTGTTTTTAATTTTCCCATTGTGAATGTCCTCCTTTTTAATAAATATATATATTGTATCTAAAGGTAACCTATTTTGGTGATACCACGATAACCATACTTCTGCCTTCAAATTTTGGTCTTCCGTCTGCTACTCCAAACTCTTCTAGTAAAGCAATTGCTTGTTCTAAGAGTTCTGAACCTCTTTGCGTATGCATCATTTCACGTCCGCGGAATACCACTGAAACCTTAACTTTATCCCCTGCCTTAAGGAATTTTTGACCATTACGGATTTTCGTGTGGAAGTCATTAGTGTCGATATTCGCTGAAAGTCTTACCTCTTTTACACTAACTGTTTTTTGATTCTTACGTGCTTCTTTTTCTCTCTTTGCAGCATCGAACTTGTATTTACCATAGTCCATAATCTTACAAACTGGTGGTTTCGCTTGAGGAGCGATTTTTACAAGGTCTAAATTTTTCTCAGCAGCCAGTTGTTGAGCTTCTTTAATGGATACTACTCCAAGTTGCTCTCCCTCTGTTCCTACTAATCTAACTTCTTTGTCACGAATTTGTTCGTTAATCATTAACTCGTTAATAATGGGCACCTCCTAGGTTTTTTTGCTTTTATAAGTTGAACACCCTATTAGCGTGGGTGCGAACGCACTATAATAAAAAAAAGTGGATAGATAGCTCCATCCACTTATACTCTATAACATACATGATTATTCTTTTCCATTTAAAAGAATAATGTCATTAAAATCTAATGAGTATGACCTTACTAACTTCATTGCTGTAAGGTGAGAAGGATAGCTTCTACTTGCAATATTTATTCAACATAAGTGATGATATCATATATCGTATAAGCTGTCAACGTCTTTTAGTTACTTTTTTCTTCCATTTCAATGTGCAAGTGATAATTATATTTTTCTTTTATCTCTTTTAGAAGTCTTTCTTTAAATGCATCAAGTGCCATAGAACCTTCATCACCTTTTTCTCTACTTCTTACTGCAACTGCACTACTTTCTTCCTCTTCAGCACCAACAACTACTATATAAGGTGATCTTTGCATACGTGCTTCACGAATCTTATAGCCAATCTTCTCTGCACGTTCATCTACTTCTACTTTAATGCCTTCATCTTCTAGCTGTGCTTTTACTTCATTTGCATAATCATGATACTTTTCTGAGATAGGTAGTACTTTAACTTGTACCGGTGCAAGCCATAAAGGGAAGGCTGCTGCAAAGTGTTCTGTAATGATACCTATAAATCTCTCAATACTTCCAAATACAACACGGTGAATCATAACTGGTCTATGTTTCTCGCCATCAGCGCCTACATACTCCAGTTCAAAACGCTCTGGAAGTTGGAAATCAAGCTGGATTGTACCACATTGCCATGTTCTACCTAGACAGTCTTCAAGCTTAAAGTCAATCTTAGGCCCATAGAATGCTCCATCCCCTTCATTGATTTTATAATCGTATCCCATTTCTTTAAGCGCTTCCATAAGAGCCTCTGTTGCCATATTCCAATCTTCTTCTTTTCCAATGCTATCTTCAGGTCTTGTAGACACCTCTACTCTATATTTAAACCCAAATACATTATAAACTTCATCAATAAGTTTAACTACGCCTTTGATTTCATCTTTTATTTGTTCTGGCAACATAAAGATATGCGCATCATCTTGTGTAAAGTTTCTTACTCTCATTAAGCCATGAAGGGCCCCTGATAATTCATGTCTATGCACAAGTCCTAGCTCACCCATACGTAATGGTAAGTCTCTATAGGAATGCATCTTTGTTTTATACACAAGCATGCCACCTGGACAGTTCATAGGTTTTATTGCATAATCCATCTCATCAATGACTGTAGTATACATATTCTCTCTGTAATGATCCCAGTGTCCACTTGTTAGCCATAACTCTTTGTTTAAAATAATTGGTGTAGAAATCTCTTTGTAATTAGCCTTCTTATGAATTTGTCTCCAGTAGTCAATGAGTGTATTTCTAAGTTCCATTCCTTTTGGTAAGAAGAATGGGAATCCTGGTCCTTCATCTAGAATAGTGAAGAGTTCAAGTTCTTTACCAAGTTTTCTATGGTCACGTTTTTTAGCTTCTTCTAACTTTTCTAGGTACTCTTTAAGCTCCGCTTTCTTTGAAAAGGCTGTGGCATAGATACGTGAAAGCATCTTGTTTTTCTCGCTACCCTTCCAGTATGCTCCTGCTGCTGAAAGAATCTTGATAGCATCTACTGGTTTTGTACTCATCAGGTGAGGTCCTGCGCATAAATCCACGAAGTCTCCTTGTTTATAGAAGCTGATAGCTTCTCCTTCTGGTAAATCAGAAATAAGTTCTACCTTATAAGGCTCACCTGCTTCTTCCATAAGTTTAATGGCTTCTTCTCTAGGAAGTTCGAATCTTTCGATTGGATATTTAGCCTTAACAATTTTCTTCATCTCAGCTTCAATCTTCTCAAAATCATCTTGTGTAAAATGAGTTTCTGTATCAAAGTCATAGTAGAATCCATCTTCAATGGCAGGTCCTATAGCTAGCTTTACTCCTGGATAAAGATTTTTAACAGCTTGAGCTAGAATGTGAGCTGCTGTATGGCGGAATGCCCATTTGCCTTCCACATCATTAAATGTAAGGATCTCTAATGAGACATCTTCATTAAGAGGTGTTCTAAGATCTACCCTCTGTCCATTTACCACACCTGCACAAGCATTTCTTGCTAAGCCTTCGCTTAAATCCTTTGCTACGTCTAATACTGTAATGCCTTGTTCATACTCTTTTTTTGTTCCATCTTTTAAAATAACATTAATCATTTTTATTCTCCTCTCTTCTTACTATACCTTTAATCTGATAGGTTCATCCTAGGCTGTCTGTGTAACAAAAAAACTCCCATCCCTCCTACTAGTATTCTACTAATAAAAGGGACGAGAGTTCTCCCGCGGTTCCACCCCTGTTGTTTCTTTTAAGTCATGTATCACACCAACTATAAAGAAACCACTTTGTTTCGATTATAACGCATCACCGGATTGGTTCGCAATCACTCTGAGGTGGTCTTCACCTAGCCATTTTTAAAGACGCTCTCACCACCACATCTTCTCTCTGTAAAAATAGTTCTAAGTTACTTTTCTCTTCATCGCTTTATATTAATTATTATTACCTTCTTCAACTTGCATATCAAGGTGGTAATTGTATCTTTCTTTGATTTCTGTACTTACTCTTTCTGCAAATGCCTCAAGAGCCATAGCACCTTCATCACCTTTTTGTCTACTTCTTACAGATACTGTTTTATTTTCTTGTTCATCAAGACCTACTACTAAGATGTATGGCGCTCTTTCCATACGTGCTTCACGAATCTTGTATCCGATTTTTTCTGTTCTATAGTCAGCTTCTACTTTTACACCTTTTGATTTAAGTATGCTTACTACTTCAGCTGCATAATCTGCATATTTATCAGAAATAGGAAGTACTTTTACCTGTACTGGCGCAATCCATGTTGGGAATGCTCCTGCATATTTTTCAATAAGCATTGCAAGTGTTCTCTCATAGCATCCGATAGATGAACGGTGGATAATGTATGGGCGTTTTTTGTTGCCATCTTTATCTACATAAGTCATATCAAATCTCTCTGCTAATGCAAAGTCAATTTGTACTGTAATGATTGTATCTTCTTTACCATGAACATTTTTGAACTGAATGTCTAGTTTTGGTCCGTAGAATGCCGCTTCATCTTCAGCTTCTTCATAATCTACTTCTAAGTGATCTAGAATCCCTTTCATAATTGTTTGTGTTTCTTCCCATGCAGCTGGGTTATTGATATATTTCTCTGTATTTGCTGGATCCCATTTAGAGAATCTATAAGAGATATCTTGATCAATACCTAATGTTTTCATAATGTATTTAATAAGATCTAAACAGTCTTTGAACTCATCTTCTAATTGCTCCGGAGTACATACAATATGCCCATCTGCTAATGTGAATTGTCTTACACGAATAAGTCCATGCATTTCTCCTGAAGATTCATTTCTACATAATGTAGCTGTTTCTGCAAACCTAACTGGTAAATCTCTATAACTATGTTGGTCATTGTTGTAAATTGAGAATTGGAATGGACATGTCATTGGTCTAAGCGCAATCACTTCGTCATCTGTTTCTTCATTACCCATTACGAACATACCATCTTTATAATGACTCCAGTGTCCTGAAATTTTGTAAAGGTCACTTTTAGCCATGTTAGGTGTTTTTGTAAGAACATATCCTCTTTCTTCCTCAGCATCCTCAACCCATCTTTGAAGTGTTTGGATGATTCTAGCACCTTTTGGCATAATGAGAGGAAGCCCTTGCCCAACATTTTCATCAGTTGTGAAAAGTTTTAGTTCGCGGCCTAATTTATTATGATCACGCTTTTTAGCTTCTTCTAGTTTTTCTAAATGATCTTTTAACTCAGCTTTTTTAGGAAATGCTGTAGCATAGATACGGTAAAGCATTTTGTTTTTCTCGCTACCTTTCCAGTATGCTCCTGCACATGAAAGAAGTTTAAAAGCATCTACTGGTTTTGTACTCATAAGGTGAGGACCTGCGCAAAGGTCTACAAATTCGCCTTGTTTGTAGAAGCTAATAATTTCACCTTCTGGCAAATCACGAATAAGCTCTACTTTGTAAGGCTCATCTGCTTCCTCCATAAGTTTGATAGCTTCTTCTCTTGGAAGCTCAAATCTTTCAATTGGATATTTTGCTTTAACGATTTTTTTCATTTCTGCTTCGATTTTGTCAAAATCATCTTGTGTAAAATGTTTTTCAGTATCAAAGTCATAGTAGAACCCATCTTCAATAGCAGGCCCAATAGCAAGTTTCACTGCCGGGAATACATTTTTTACAGCTTGTGCTAAGATATGTGCTGCTGTATGACGGAATGCCCATTTACCATCTTTGTCATTCCATGTAAGAATCTCTAATGCAGCATCTGCATCAATAGGTGTTCTAAGATCCACCATTTCTCCATTTATACGCCCCGCACAGGCATTTCTTGCTAACCCTTCACTTAAATCTTTTGCTACATCTAATACTGTAATACCTTGCTCATACTGTTTATTTGTACCATCTTTTAAAGTAATATTAATCATCTTTCGTTCTCCTTCCTATTTCTAACCCTCATTTGAGGCAACAAAAAAACTCTCGCCCTTTATTAGTACACGACTAATAAAGGGACGAGAGTTTTTTCCCGCGGTTCCACCCTTGTTGTTTCCCTAAAGAAACCACTTCTTTCAGTAAGACTATAACGTAGTCATCGGATTGTTTTGCAATCACTCCGAGGTGGTCTTCACTTGTTTACTTTAAAAATGCTCTCACCTATGCATCTTCTCTCTGAAAAAGTCTATTCAAGCTACTCTTCTCTTCACCGCTTTTACCTTATTAAATATGTCTTATATTCTAATAGTCCTTGTAGCTAATGTCAATAGCCTTTAATCAGTTAACAATTTTTCTCTGGATAAACACTGAGCGCAACCTTCGCAATACTCTATTTGTCCCTCAAAAATTATTTCTATTGTCTCTACAAATTTCAAATTAATGTAATCCTTCTTATTATGAATTACTACTTTTTCAGGACTCACGGTGATAAAAATATTCATAATAAGATCCTCACTCGTTACACCTTCATCTTTAAGAAGCTCCTCACAATATATCTTGATATATTCTTCTGTTATATCTTGTTTATCCGTATTAAATACCCTCATTTTTTTATCAGGTGTCTGAATGAGATGTAATGTGTTTTCTAGTGCTTGCTGGATTCTTCTTGATTCTCTAAGTAAATTAACAAACCTTAAGTAATCTTTTTGGGTCTCATAATCATATATTGTCTGCTCAAGTATATCTTCTAATATAATCTTATATTGATGTGTTCTAAATACTATCCATCCCTCAATGTTAAGTAACTTCTGTTCTTCTAGTGCTTTCAATATAGGCGTATACAGTAAATAATAGGAAATATAAGAAACCCCTTCTTCTTTAGCTACATAATTATTAAGGATGAACATATTCTCTATTTCTCTTTTTTCTTTCATGGTAAGGTCTACTCTATTTTTAAGATATTCTTTTGCAAATTTAGTAAGTACACATGATTGTACGATATCACTTATCATTGTCGCTAGTTTTTCTAGTATTAATTTCTTATCTCTACTTGCTACTTCAAAAACAAATAAATGCATCTCACCTTTCAAACTTTCTTTCCATTGGTCACTTAAGTTAAAAGATTTTTGTCCTGTATCCTCAATGCTCTGCTTTAAAATCTTATTGTATTTGGTTGTAGTAATTATATATTGAACCATAGTATCCCTCCCAGGTTCCCTTTAACTAATATATGACTTACCACTCACCAGCTTACATTGTCCTGTCATTATTTTGGCCTATCCATTATAAATATTATAGGCATATTTTTTGTAATTAACCCTTCACTCATTTATTCTATTGACTTTAAAATTTCTTTCTTATAGTGCATAAAACTCTCTGAAGTTGTAAATTCGTTAGTCTTCCCCTTCATTCCTTCTATCTCGAAAACTTTTGTAAGTCTTCCAGGATTGCCTGACATAATATACACCCTATCAGATAGCAAAATAGCTTCATCAATATCATGTGTGATAAAAAGACTTGTACTCTTTACTTCTTTGACAATGTCCAGGTACCAATCATGAATAGCATGTTTAGTAATGGCATCTAGTGCACTAAAAGGTTCATCCAATAACATAAGCTTACTACTAAAAAGATAACTTCTAAGAAGTGCTGCTCTTTGTCTCATACCGCCTGAAAGCTGCGCAGGATACTTATCTTCCATCCCATCAAGGCCAAATTGCTTAAAATAAGCTGCGCCCTTTTCTCTTGCACTCTTCTTTTTTTCTCCTCGCAGAATCAAAGGCAAGGTCACGTTATCTATAACTGTTTTATAAGGTAATAACAAATCCTTTTGCTGCATGTAGCTAGCAATACCTGTTTGCCCTGTGATTTCCATGTCCTCAAAATAAACATGTCCTTCATCTGGCCTTTCAATTCCTGATAAGATATTAAAAAGTGTTGTCTTACCAATACCACTTATTCCAAGTAAAGAAACAAGTTCACCTTGCCTTAGCTCAAGTGAAATGTCCTCAATGATTTTTCTACCCTCATAGCTTTTCGAGATGTTTTTTGCTGTAAAATAATTCATACGCTTCACCTATTGTGGCAAATAATCATTAGTAAAACCTTGATTACCTAACTCTGCTCCAATTAAGCCTTGTTCGTACATCCATCCATAAAACTCACTCCATCTACTCTCATCAATAGTTCCCCACTGCTGCTTTTCTGCTTGATATTCTTTTGCAAGGAAAACTTGGCTCGCCTTTGCAAGTTCTAGATCTACTTCCGGTGCATGCTTAACAAGAATCTGTGCTGCTTCTTCAGGATTGGCAATAGCATATTCGTATCCCATAGCTGTAGCTTCTAAGAACTTCTTAGCTTCTTCAGGCTCCTCTTCTAAATACTGCTCACTCGTTGCAAGGACTGGTGTATAAAAGTCAAATACAGGATTGATATCTCTAAAAGAAATATAGTTTGTCTCAAGACCTGCAAGTTCAGTTGCTATGCCATCCCAGCCATAGTAAACCCATACCGCATCAATATCTGTTTGAAGTGCAGAAATAACATCTGTTACGGTATTTGGAATAAGCTCCACTTTCTCAAAATCTCCGCCATCTCTTTCTATAATATCTGTTAAAATAGCTCTTTCAAAAGGTGTATCCCATGAAGCATATCTTTTGCCTTCAAGCTTACTTGGAGAATCAATGCCTTTTTCTTTAAGAGAAAGGATACCAGATACGTTATGATCTATAATACTTGCTACTGCTACAACTGGTAAAGGATTATCCGCAGTTAAAGCGGGCCCTATCTCTTCTTGGAAAGAAACTGCAAACTCCGCCTTGCCAGAAGCAACTAATGCAAGGGCTCCGCCCTCTGGTGGCTGCATAATCTCCACATTTAATCCTAAATCTTCATAGTAACCTTTTTCTAATGCAACATACATCCCTGTATGATTTGTATTAGGTACCCAGTCTAGTACAACTGTTACCTGATTTTCCTCACTTGCCTTTGCCGTGCATCCTGATAATCCTAATACCATTGTACTTATCATTAATAGTGCAAATAATTTTCTTTTCATCTCTATCTCCTTATTTTAACCTTGTATGTGGCATTAGTTTGCGTTCTAACAAACTCACTAATTTCATAAGTAGCAAACTTACCATACTCACAAGTAATATAACTGCAAACATCTTATCAAACGCATAGGACTTTCTTACCCTTGTCATATAAACACCAAGTCCTGATGTACCACCTAACCATTCTGCCACTACAGCCCCCACTACAGCATAGCTTACAGCTACTTTAAGTCCCGCTAAAAAGTGAGGCATGGCATAAGGCAATTTAATATGTACAAAAACTTGATTCTCATGAGCTCCCATAGAACGAAGTAATCTCATAGCATCTTTATCAGCTGACCTAAATCCATCTAACAAACCAACGGTCATAGGGAAAAAGCATACTAAAAAAATCACCATAACCTTTGGTGCCATGCCATATCCCATCCATAATACCAATAAGGGCGCGATAGCAATCACAGGAACCGTTTGTGAGATAATCAGTACGGGATAAACTGCTTGATAAAGTACACTATATCTATCCATCAATATAGCTAGTACAAATGCTATGAGAATGCTAAGCGTTAGTCCTAGAAATGCCTCACTTAATGAAATCATCAAATGCCCCATGAGTACATCGAATTCCTCTACAAATGCTTGTATAACCTGAATAGGTGAAGGCAGCATGAAAGGAGGTACTATCTCAAAAGTACAGAGTAGTTGCCATAGGATAACTAGCGTTCCCATCAGTCCTATTGCATAAATATTCTTAGTGGTGCTTTGTAACTTTCTTATCAATAGACCATACCCCCACGTTTGGATTATAAGCTACCTTCATGTAACTCATAACACTTGGCGCTCCTGCTCTAATACAAATCTTCTGACATTCCTTTGCAATATCCATAAGCTCATCAAAATCACCTTCAATAGTTGTTTCAAAAGGCCCTACAAAAGTATTAAGTCCTGTTGATTTGATATAAGCTATTACTGCATCTACTACACGAATTACTTCTTCTCCTTCTACCGCCGGTAATACCTGAATCGCCAAACTTGCATTAAATTGTTCCATTTTAAAATCCTCCAATTAATTATTTTTGATAACATAAAAAGAGCACACAGTTATTACACTGCGTGCTCACTATCACATTTTTATAAGTTGTAAAATTATAAAAGCTATGACGACCTCATACAAAGTCTCGTTTCCTACGCCAGCATTATCTGGATCAGGTATAAGGGTTTAGAATACCAATTTATTCTCTCTCAGCCAAATGAAGATTTAGCACCCCTGCTATTTATTTTAATTTTAGTATATAGTTTTTCAGCATATTGTCAACCTCTTTTTCTTTAAAC
>JAVVPO010000077.1:0-11761 GCA_036655715.1 Cellulosilyticaceae bacterium
ATAGTTGATATCTCAAATTCATAATGATAGGTTAGTGGCAAGACAAACGATATTTGTTTGGGTGATAAATTTCAACTAACTGTTTGAAAATAGGAGGGTTTATATGAGAAAAATAGGTTTTATTATCGGTTCAATTGAAATTATTTTAGGTCTCATTTCTTTGATTATTACATCCTTAATTCAGCAAGTAATCCCTAAGATTGCTAGAATGTGCTTTATATTTAATAACGGAAGTTTTGGGGAAAGTGACTATATAATTAATGTGGGATTTTCTAATGCAATATCTGTTTGTTTATGCTTAGTAGGAGTAGTAACTATTATCTATTTTATTATTTCTAAGAAGGATATCTAAGCTCAACAAATAGTTTTATAGTACCACAATATACTTGGAGGTGTTATTTTTGTTATGCTATATTCTTAATATTGTCTAACAGAGCTTTACATAAAGAATAAATGATATTTAAGAATAATGACTATAAATATATAGATCAAATAGTAGAGCGAGTTTACTTCTAAGAGAAGTTTTTTGATAATTATGTAGAGTGTTAGGACTAAATATATGGTAATGGTAAGGTGTAGCAGGGGGGAGGTTATATTTCAAGTTGCCTCTGGAGCTTTTAGAAAGAAATTCATAAAAGTATGTACAAGATGCTCTTAGCTTTACTGTTTGAGGCGTTCTTTGCCGAGTTTAAAGCGTTATCTTGAACATAGTTTTATAGAATTTCTCTAAAAGCGGAAGTGAGCAACTTGAAATATAACCTCCCCCCTGCGGACTAGTACTGGCCACCCTAGCTATATCAAAATATTTTTAATTTCCACCCCAAAAAAATTATATGTGTATTTATTATTGGGTATAGTATAATAAAAGCTATATACTTAAGCTAACTCAAGCTAAAAATACAAGATACAAAGTGGAGGAACAAATGAAGTTAATCGTAGGACTTGGTAATCCAGGTATGCAGTATGCTGCAACTAGACATAATATAGGATTTGAAGCAATAGATACCATTGCAGAGTTACACAATATATCTGTGAATAAGAGTAAGTTTAAAGCCCTCGTAGGTGAAGGGAATATAGATGGTGAACGCGTTGTACTGATGAAACCACAAACGTATATGAATTTAAGTGGTGAATCAGTAAGTGCTTGTAGAAGTTGGTATAAAATAGCCAATGAGGATATAATTATAATATATGATGATGTATCGTTAGCAGTTGGTCAGATGCGTATCAGAAAGACTGGAAGTGCTGGTGGACACAATGGCATCAAGAGTATTATTGGACAACTAGGCACAGATATCTTCCCTAGAGTGAAGGTAGGCGTAGGTGAGAAGCCAATAGGCTGGGATCTTGCAGACCATGTGCTTGGGCGATTTAGTGATGAAGAGATAAAAGAGATTGCTCCAAAGCTTAAAGATGTATCAAAAGCAGTAGAAACTATGGTATCTAAAGGCGTGGATACAGCGATGAATAGATACAATTCAAAAGCGAGACGGTGATAAAATGGAATATAAGAGATTAGGCCTCATAGAGCCTATAGAACAGATAAAAGGTTTTGAATCGTTTATTTCTAATTTGCAAAGTACTTATAAAGGGAAAATAGTTAATACAGTAGAGGCATGTAAATCACATATGATATATGCCTCCTCTTACTATGCAAAAAGTAACCCAGTTATTATTACATCTAATGAGATATCTGCGAAGAAGATGTATGAGGATATGCAATTTTTATATGGAGAAGAGTCGGTCTATTTATACCCTGCTAGGGATATTCTTTTCTATAATGCGGATGTGCATAGTATGGATATTACAGCTGAGCGTATGAAGATTATAGAGGCTTTATTAACTAAGAAAGATATTGCACTTATTATTCCAGCAGATGCACTGCTTAATCCCTTATCACCAAAGGAAACTTGGTTATCTTATCAGAAAGTACTAGCAGAAGGTCAAAGCCTAGAGATAAATAGCCTGATGGCCTATCTAACGGAAGTTGGATATGAAAGAGTAGCTAAGGTAGAAGGAATAGGTCAATTCACAGTTAGAGGGGGAATTATAGATATTTATACCCCAACAGGTTATATGCCTTATCGTATTGAACTATGGGATGATGAGATTGATTCTATTCGTACTTTTAATCCGTCTACACAAAGGTCCATAGATAAGGTGAAAGAAATGATTATTCACCCTAACCAAGAAATTATATTTCCGACTAAGTTACTAGAAAAGGCTATTCCTGAAATTAAAGAAGAGCTAAAGCAAACAACAAGAAGATTAAGGGATGAAGGCAAGAAAGAAAGTGCTAGTAGTATAGAGGATCAGGTAAGAGCACATATCGAACAAATGCAAGAGGGAATTACAATCAAAGGATTGGAAATGTATGCACCCTATACCAATCTGCATACCGTAACAATATTAGATTATTTAGATAGTAGAAGTATGATTTATATAGATGAACCTCTAAAGACTAAGGAAAAGTGTGAGAGGCTATTCTTTGAATATGAAGAGAGTATGAAAGATAGATTAGAATATGGACATATTTTGCCAAAACAAATGGAACTTATTTTTTCTTATGAGGAAGTAGAATTTAAGCTGAAAAATTTAAAGACTATTTTTCTTATGAACTTTGATGGGGAAGTGCCAAGTGTCGTAACAGAAAATATACTATCTTTAAGAGTTTATGAAAATAATACTTTTTACAATAGCCTAGATTTATTGGAGAAAGATATTGTAGAGTGGAAAGCAAAAGGGAGAAAAGTATTAATTCTTTCTGGGATTAGAGCAAAAGCTGAAAGGCTTATAGAAGAGTTAGAGCATAGGGGAATAAGTTGTAACTATAGTGAACAGCTTAATTTAGAAGTAGCAAGTGGGCAGGTTGTTGTGACAAAAGGGTCACTAGGCAAGGGATTTATCTATGAGGACATTGGGCTATGTATTGTTGCGGACAAAGATTTGTTTGGTAAAGAAAAGAAAAAGGGCCGCACGAAGAAAAAGTATCAAGGAACTAAAATAGATAGTTTTTTAGAGCTTAATCCAGGGGATTATGTAGTACATGAAAATCATGGGATAGGTATATTTAGAGGCGTAGAGCAGATCGTTATAGATGGTATTGCTCGGGATAACCTTAAGATAGAGTATGCAGAGGGCTCAACTTTGTATGTGAATATCAATCAGATGGACATGGTTCAAAAATACGTTGGCTCTGAGAGTAAAGAAACAAAACTGAGTAAACTTGGAACAAGTGACTGGAAAAAATCAAAGGCTAAAGTAAAAAAAGCTGTACAAGATATTGCTAAAGAGCTTATTGAACTTTACAGTAAGAGACAATATGATAGAGGGTTTGCCTATGAGCCTGATAGTGTTTGGCAAAGAGAATTTGAAGAGATGTTTCCTTATGAAGAAACAGGTGATCAGATAGAGTCTATTGAAGATGTAAAGGCTGATATGGAAAGCGATAAGATTATGGATAGGTTAGTCTGCGGGGATGTAGGGTATGGGAAGACTGAGGTTGCTATCAGGGCAGCATTTAAAGCGGTTCAAAATGGTAAGCAAGTTGCCTATTTAGTACCAACGACTATACTTGCTCAGCAGCATTACCAAAGATTCTTAGAGCGTATGGAGAACTATCCTATAGGTGTAGGAGTGCTTTCAAGGTTTAGGACACCAAAGCAGATTAAAGCGACTTTAGAAGGTATTCAAAAAGGAACTATAGATATTGTAATAGGAACACACAGACTACTATCTAAAGATGTGAGATTTAAGGATTTAGGATTAGTTATCATTGATGAAGAGCAAAGATTTGGCGTAACACACAAAGAAAAGCTAAAGCAAATGCGTAATGAAGTAGATGTACTTACTTTGACAGCTACACCTATTCCAAGAACGCTTCATATGAGCCTGATAGGTGTTAGAGATATGAGTGTTTTAGAAGAGGCACCCCTTGAAAGAAGACCTGTTCAGACTTATGTTATAGAGTATAGTGAAGATTTCATAAAAGATGCTATTCACCGAGAAGTATCTAGAGGAGGACAAGTCTATTTCTTACACAATCAAGTAAGAAATATAGAAGAGAAAGCTATCCAGATTCAAAAGATGGTACCAGATGCAAGAGTAGCCTTTGCTCATGGACAAATGAGTGAGAGAGAACTAGAAAAGATTATGCTAGATTTTATTGAGCATGAGATAGATGTACTTGTGTGTACAACAATTGTTGAGACTGGGCTAGATATAGCTAATGCGAATACAATTATTATTAATGATGCAGATAAGATGGGGCTTAGTCAGCTTTATCAGCTAAGAGGACGTGTAGGAAGATCTAACAAGGCAGCTTATGCTTACTTAATGTATCAGAAAAATAAAGTACTTAAAGAGATTGCAGAGAAACGCCTACAAGCTATCAAGCAATTTACACAGTTAGGCGCAGGATTTAAGATAGCTATGAGAGATTTAGAGATAAGGGGAGCTGGGAACTTATTAGGTTCACAACAACATGGGCATATGGAAGCTATAGGCTATGACCTTTATTGTAAGATGCTACAACAGGCTATAAGTCTACATCAAGGAGAGTCAGTTGTAGAGGAATTTGAGACAACAATCGAAATAAAAATTGATGCATACATTCCGGTGAAGTATATTCCAGATGAAGTACAGAAGTTAGATATCTATAAGAAGATTGCCTCTATCCAAGGAGAAAACGATTATTTTGATGTACAAGAGGAGCTAGAAGATAGATATGGCACATTGCCAAAGAGTGTGCAAAATCTAATAGACATTGCTTTGATTAAATGGAGCGCTAATCAGTTAGGCATTGTAGTGGTATCTCGGATAGATAAAGAGATATTCTTTAAGTTCAAACCTGATGCAGACCTTGACCCAACGAAGTTACCGGAGCTCATGGAAAAATATCCACGTAAACTGAAATTCGCATCTAATAAAGAAGTGATACTTCGTTTAGATATGCAAGAAGTCCCTAAAAAAGAAGAGTTAAGTTATATTAAAAATGTATTACAGGACATCAAAAAATTGAAGAACTAACCATTTTATCGTATAATGAAACCAATCATTTGAAAAGATAAATGGTAAGATAGACTTTAAATAAGGAGAGATAAAAGTGAAAAGAATTAAGAAGTTATTAGTAGCGGCTCTAGCGGCCATAACTATAGTTACAAGTGCAGCAGGATGTAGTATCAAGGACGACTCAGTAGTAGCTGTAGTAGATGGTGTTAAGATTCATGAGTCTCTATACAACACTTATCTCTGGAGTGCTGGACAGTTTTTTGAACAAATAGCAGGACCTACTATTTGGGACATGGAGTTAGAAGGTAAAAAATCTGAAGATGTAGCCAAAGAAAGAGCATTAGAATCAGTTGTTTTGTCTGTGGTAACGACAAATAAAGCTTCTGAATTAGGAATAGAGCTTACGAAAGAAGAGAAGAAACAAATTAAAGAGGATGCAAAGAACTTCGTTAAATCTGAAGAAGAGCTTGTAAAAGCCTATAAATTTGGAGAAGATGATGTGGAAGCATTATTAGCCGCTAGTCAATTGTCTATAAAAGTCCAAGAAAAGATTAGTGAAAATTATGTGCCGAATGAAGAAGAAGTTGAAAAATTCATAGAAGAATCTATAAGTTATTATGAAAAAGTAACGGCGAGACATATACTTATCAAAACAACTGACGATAATATGCAACCACTACCAGAAGAAGTTCAAAAAGAAAAATTAGCTTTAGCAGAGGACTTATTAGTTAGAGTGAAAAATGGTGAAGATATTGGAGTTCTAGCAAAGCAGTATTCAGAAGATGCAGGGTCAGTAGATGAAAGTGGAGAATATACTTTTGGTCATGGAGAAATGGTTGCAGAGTTTGAAGAAGTAGCCTTTGAGGGCAAAGATGGTCAAGTATGGCCAGAACTTGTGAAATCAAACTATGGCTACCATATCATTCAAACTATAAAGCATATAGAAGCCAATAGAGATCAAATAAGAGAAGATTATATCAATAATGCTAAAGTAGAATTTTCAAAGGCAGAATTCTCGGAATTAATCACAAACGCGAAAGTAGAAAAAACAGAAATATATGATGAAGTAAAGGTTGTTAGATCTGGAAAAATAGATGTAGAAGATTCGTCTGAAAAAACAGAAAAAGAAGCAGGAAAGTCCCCAGAAACATCTCCTTCAAAAGATAAAAATAACGAATAATAAATCGAAAAATGAGACTAGGGGGAATATAAAGACCTAGTCTCATTTCTTTTTAATCTAACTAAAGTTACATTTTTTGAGAGACTCATCCTAAATATGAATATTATAGAAAAAAAAGTAGCATAATATGATTAAGTGTTAGCCAATTTATTTATTCATAGAGACATTAAGGAGGTTGTTTACTTGAAAGCAACAGGCATCGTTAGAAGAATAGATGATTTAGGTCGTGTTGTCATACCGAAAGAAATTAGAAGGACCCTTAGAATTAGAGAGGGAGACCCGTTGGAGATATTTACAGACCATGATGGGCAGGTTATCCTTAAAAAGTATTCTCCTGTTGGTGAGCTTAGCGCATTTGCAAAAGAATATGCAGATGCATTAACACAAGCTACAGGGCATATTACGTGTATTTCAGACAAAGATCAAATCATTGCCATATCAGGTGGTTCTAAAAAAGAATTTTTAGATAAGAGTATTAGTAGTAACTTAGAGAAAACAATTGAAGCTAGAAGTATTTTTAAAGCAACAAAAGAAGACTCTAAATTTATACCTATTTTATCAGAAGGTAGTATGGAGAGCTATTATTCAGAGATTGTATCTCCGATTATTTGCGAAGGGGATGCTATAGGTGCGGTTATATTCCTATCTAGTACCCAAGGCACCATCATGGGAGAAGTAGAAGAAAAATTAGCTCAATCTGCATCTGGATTTTTAGGTAAACAGATGGAGCAATAGGATGATTGCCAGTGGCTAGAGTGTAGTTGCTGGCATTTTATCTAGGAGTGATTACCGAAATAGCTAGTGTTATAAGAGCATCTACATAAAAGTAAAGAGTATAGTATAATAGATATAAAAAGAGGTGATGAAATGTACAGTTACACAGAACTATTAGATATTATAAAAGTGCTTAGAAGTGAAAAAGGATGCGCTTGGGATAGAAAGCAAACCCATGAGTCACTTATGCCTCACTTATTAGAAGAAAGTTACGAGTTAGTGGATGCTATCAAGAAAGAAGATGCACCAAATATGAAAGAAGAACTAGGAGATATACTATTACAAGTGCTTATGCATGCAGAGATAGCAAGTGAAAAGGGCGAGTTTACTATGGAGGATATAGTAGATGGGATAGCGAGTAAATTAGTCTATAGGCATCCTCATGTATTTGAGGAAGATAATAAACTATCAGCAGAGGAGGTAGAAGCTAATTGGGAACAGCTTAAAAAGGCTGAGAAGAAACAGAGTACTCAGACGGAAGCTATGGAATCTATCGCAAAATCCTTACCTGCACTTACTAGAGCACAAAAAATAGTGAAGAAAGCAGAGGAAGTAGGGTTCCTTTGGGATAGTTATGAACCTGTTGTAGACAAAATTAAAGAAGAACTTGAAGAGGTTTTAGTAGAGGTCAAAAAACAAGATAATATCAAAATTGAAGAGGAAATAGGGGACTTATTATTTAGTGTAGTCAATTTAGCATATATTTTACAAATAAATCCCGAATTTGCCTTGACAAACTGCATGGAAAAGTTTATAAATAGATTTAGATATATTGAAAATTCGACGTTTCAGGCCGGTAAACAACTATCACAACTGACATTAAGTGAAATGGACCGACTTTGGGAAGAATGTAAAAATGTTAGGCCAAACGACTAATTTTCAATACATAATGTCCATGCTTAGGCATGAATAGAGGAGGAACTTAAAAATGAACAAATCTGAATTAGTAGCTGCTATGGCAACGAAAGCTGAGATCAGCAAGAAAGATGCAGAAAAAGCGCTTAAAGCTTTTGAAGAGACTGTAATGGAAGAATTAAGAGACGGTGGAAAGATCCAATTAGTTGGATTCGGTACATTCGAAGTTACAGAAAGAAAAGCTCGCGTTGGTAGAAATCCAAAGACTAACGAAGAGATTCAAATCCCAGGTGGAAAAGCACCTAAATTCAAAGCTGGAAAAGCATTAAAAGATATCGTTAACGCATAATTGTTATTAACGAAAAAACTTAAATCTACACCTAGGTGTAGATTTTTTTATTAATTAGAATTATTAACTAAAAAGTAAAAAAAATCAAGGTAGGATATTAGGAGGAAGAAGATGAGAATAGATAAGTATTTAAAGCTAACACGTATTATTAAGCGCCGTACAATCGCACAAGAGGCTTGTGATCAAGGTAGGGTACAAATCAATGGTAAAGTAGCTAAAGCAGGGAATCAGGTTAAAATAGGTGATATTATAGAGATTAGCTTTGCAAGTAAAGCTATCAAATATGAAGTGCTAGATTTAAAAGAACATGTAAAGAAAGAAGAAGTAGAAACCTTGTACCGTATTGTGTAATAAAAATCAATCCACCTCAATATAAATAAGTAGTAGGAAAACTTTACCGAGAAAGGGTGGATTAAGATGGAAGAAAAAGGATCTAGAAAGCACACGCTTAATCTAGTAGATAGAGAAAGGCTGGCGATGACAGGAGTAACAGATGTATTTGCATTTGATGAACAGGTAATAGAGCTTGAGACAACAGATGGTTATGTGGATTTAGAGGGGATAGATCTTCATATTGTTAAGATGAATTTAGATAGTGGTGAGCTGATTGTAGAGGGAAAGATTTCTCAAATTGCTTACCAAGACCAAGTAAGCGCTAAGAAAAAGGGCTCTCTTATATCTAGGTTATTTAAATAATAGGAGGAACCAATGAATGAGTTAGTAAATACACAGACGATGTTGTTTATCAAATGTATAGAAATAGGAATACTTATGGGAATGATTTATGATCTTATAAGGATATTTCGTAAGATTATAAATCATTACAACTGGGTGGTACAAGTTGAGGATGCATTATATTGGATTATTTGCAGCTTTATAGGGTTTGCAATTTTATATATGCACAACTATGCAGACATAAGGTTTTTTGGATTAATGGGTATGGTTTTAGGTGGTATAATGTACCTGTGTACTTTGAGTATTCTTTTTATGAAAGTAGCTACATGGGTTATAGATTTATTGAAAAAAGTAATAAGTTATATTTTACATATTTTAAGTATACCAATAAAATGGTTATTGACTCTTTTAAGTATTCCTTTGAAATGGATGAGAAAATCTTTGGGAATAGCTAATAATCGGCAAAAACAAGAAATCAGGAAATTAAGAAGAAAGTGGTATTACAAAAAAGCAGATATCCGTACAGCTATAAAGATTAAGAAAGAAAAATAATTATTTACAAAAGGATAAAATTGGATTAACATATACTTAAAGATATCGAGTAGGTGAGGAACAAATGAAAAAAAAACAAGTGATATTTAGAAGTTTTCTCTTTATAACAGTTTGTATTATAACTGGATTAAGTGTTAAAGCAGTAGAATTCAATAAGATTATCATGGGGCTAGATTCACAAATAGTATCCTCACAAGCTGAACTTGAAAAAGATAAAGAAAGACTTGAAGAATTAAAAAAAGAAAGAGCAACAATGAACTCTCCAGAATATATTGAAAAAGTAGCTAGGGAGAAGTTAGGTATGGTTAAAGCAGATGATATAGTCTTTAAACAAAAATAGTTTTTAAATATAATAGCGCGGAGTGGAGCAGTATGGAAGCTCGTCGGGCTCATAATCCGAAGGTCGTAGGTTCAAATCCTGCCTCCGCAATTAGTTTTATGTAATACTGTCATAATTTCCTTAATAGAGGTTATGGCAGTATTTTAGCATGTTTAATAAGTAATGTGTTAGCTGTTAAATAGAATAGCACTAATCCTTAGATAATATAAACATTAATGGTTAGTGCTATGAGTAATTAGAATAAATTCTAAAGGGTATTTATAGAATCAACATAATATAGTATGATACTATAATGTGAAATGAATTTATATTAAGTATAAAAAATTATTTTGAAAAGGAGATGAATGAAATGGCTAAAGAAGCAACGAACTTAGGAAAAGATAGCATAGGCATATTGTTATTCAAGCTAGCTATGCCGGCTATTATAGCACAGCTTGTTAATGTACTTTATAATATCGTAGACCGTATTTTTATTGGTAGAATTCCTAA
Organism: Cellulosilyticaceae bacterium; assembly: GCA_036655715.1. GTDB lineage: Bacteria > Bacillota > Clostridia > Lachnospirales > Cellulosilyticaceae > JAVVPO01. The sequence continues at coordinate 10,225 of JAVVPO010000077.1, forward strand.
TGGGGAGATAGCGATGGCAGGAGTAGGTGTTGCCTTCCCGATTATTCTTATTATTTCAGCATTTAGTGCATTATTAGGTATGGGTGGAGCACCTCTTGCTGCTATTAAAATGGGAGAAGGAAATAATAGTGAAGCAGAAAGAATTATGAGTACTAGTTTTTCATTACTTACCTCAGTTGGGATATTGCTAACAATTATTTTCTTAATCTTTAAAGAACCTATTTTATGGGCATTTGGAGCGAGTGAGGCGACTATTGGATATGCTTCAGAATATATTACAATCTATCTAATAGGAACAGTAGCAGTGCAAATAGCATTAGGTATGAATGCTTTTGTTAATACACAAGGCTTTGCTAAGATTGGTATGATGACAGTTATGCTAGGGGCTGCTATTAACATAGTACTTGACCCTATACTTATCTTTGGATTTGGTATGGGAGTAAAAGGGGCAGCGCTTGCGACAATTGTTGCACAATTTGTATCAGCTACTTGGGTACTTATATTCTTATTTGGTAAAAAGAGCATACTTAAGATACGAAAAAAATATCTAATACCTAATCCTAAGATAGCTTTGGCTATTGTAGCTCTTGGTATTTCTCCATTTATCATGCAATCTACAGAAAGTTTAGTGCTTATATCACTGAACAATCAATTACTTAAATATGGTGGAGATTTAGCGGTAGGTGCTATGACTATCATGAGTAGTATTATGCAAATGATTATGCTACCTATTATGGGGATTTCACAAGGCGCACAACCTATCCTAAGTTATAACTATGGGGCAAAACAAATGGATAGGGTAAAGAAAACATTTAAATTACAGATTATATGTTGTATTGCTTATACAACATTTATGTGGGTAATGCTTATGTTAATCCCAGAAGTGTTTGTAGGAATCTTTAATAATAAGCAGGAACTAATAGATATTACATCATGGAGTATAAGAATTTACTTTGCAGGTATATTTGCCTTTGGGGCACAAGGTGCATGTCAGCAAACATTCCTTGCACTTGGCCAAGCAAAGACATCACTCATCTTAGCTTTACTTAGAAAGGTTATATTACTTGTACCACTTATCTTCATACTTCCTGCATGCGTAGCAGATGCGAATAAACTTCAAGCGGTACTTACTGCAGAACCAGTAGCAGATATTTTAGCTGCTTTAACAACAGTAGTATGCTTTGCAATCTTCTATAAAAAAACATTAGGTAAAATTGAAAATGAAGTAGAGACTTCAGGACCCGTTTCTATGTAAAGGTGCAGGGTATATAGTCTCAACACTTATATACCCTGCTTTTATATAATCTATAAATTTTTAAAAAAAGTTGTCAAAAGTACTTGCATTATGACAAGTAATAGGATATACTACAAAAGTGCTCAGGAAACGAGTGCAAAAAACAAAATATGGCGGAATAGCTCAGTTGGCTAGAGCACATGGTTCATACCCATGGTGTCGGGGGTTCAAATCCCTCTTCCGCTACTTATGGTCGCTTAGCTCAGCTGGGAGAGCACCTGCCTTACAAGCAGGGGGTCATAG
>JAVVPO010000078.1:0-10327 GCA_036655715.1 Cellulosilyticaceae bacterium
TACTATCTAAGAAAAAGGTACTTGACAAACTGTATATAGAGTTTATAAATGGTTAGAATAGTAGACAGGAGAAAGGATTGATTAGAGTGAAAGACGAGGCACAACAACAAAAACTTACATTTAAAGCAAGACTGGAACAGCTCATAAATCTGGCGAAAGATAAAAAAGGGATATTAGAGCAAAGTGATATTACAGATGCATTCACAGATTTAGATTTAGATCCAAGCAAGATTGAGCAAATTTATGAGTACTTAGAAGCGCAAAGCATAGATATCATTGGAAATATTAGCGAGATAGATGAAGAAGAAAATGAGATTGATTTTACGTTACCAGAGGGGATTAGTATAGATGATCCTGTAAGAATGTACTTGAAAGAAATCGGTAAAGTACCCCTTCTTTCTGCAGAAGAAGAAATCAAACTTGCCCAACGTATGGAAAATGGTGATCAAGAAGCAAAAAAGAGATTAGCAGAAGCCAATCTTAGACTTGTAGTAAGTATTGCCAAAAGGTATGTAGGTCGTGGTATGTTATTTTTAGACCTTATCCAAGAAGGGAATTTAGGCCTTATCAAAGCAGTAGAGAAATTTGATTACCGTAAAGGATACAAATTTAGTACTTATGCAACTTGGTGGATTAGACAAGCTATTACACGTGCTATAGCTGACCAAGCACGTACTATTCGTATTCCTGTTCATATGGTAGAAACGATTAATAAGTTAATGCGTGTATCTAGACAACTTCTTCAAGAACTGGGTCGTGATCCACAACCAGAAGAAATTGCAAAAGTAATGGATATGCCAGTAACTAAAGTACGTGAAATTATGAAAATTTCTCAAGAGCCTGTATCTCTTGAAACACCAATTGGTGAAGAAGAAGATAGTCACTTAGGAGACTTTATCCCAGATGATGATGTACCAGTACCAGCAGAGGCAGCAGCTTTCACATTACTTAAAGAGCAATTAATCGAAGTACTTGATACGCTTACAGAGCGTGAACAAAAAGTATTAAGATTAAGATTTGGTCTTGATGATGGAAGAGCTAGAACACTTGAAGAAGTAGGAAAAGAATTTAATGTTACAAGAGAGCGTATTAGACAAATTGAAGCTAAAGCTCTTAGAAAATTACGTCATCCAAGTAGAAGTAAAAAATTAAAAGATTACTTAGAATAGAAGTTGAAATGTAGAACTTCTATTTTACTGACTCATTGTGCGCTCGTAGAGGGCGCCTTTGTTTTATACATTATTAAATTTCATTAAAGAGGTGTTTTTGTGCAATTATCAACTAGATTATATACAATGGCTAAGTTTGTTCCTAAGAATAGTAAAGTAGTAGATGTAGGAACTGATCATGGATACATCCCTATTTATTTAACACAAAATCATATTGCAATGTCCTGTATAGCAAGTGATATCAATAAAGGACCACTTGAAAATGCAGCAAAGCATATGACTAAATATAATATCAATAATATAGAGTTAAGACAAGGTAACGGTTTACAAAAGATAACACTAGAAGACAAGGTAGATACAATTATCATTGGTGGTATGGGCGGTTATCTTATAATTGATATTCTAAGAAATGCTGAGCAGATTGTAAAGGGTGTAGGCCATCTAATTTTACAACCACAAAACAACATAGCTGAAGTAAGAAAATGTGTTCATGCCATGGGCTACAAGATAAAAGATGAAGAATTCATAACAGATGAAGGAAAATATTACACAGTTATTTATGCAGTACCAGGTAATGAAATCTATAATCATGAATATGAATATGTATATGGAAAAATTACATTAGATAAACAAAATGTTACTTTCAGGCAGTGGATGGCTCATAAAGCAGGAACATTCAAGCAAATTTATAAAAATTTAGCACAAAATGACTCTGAAAGCAGTCAAGCAAGAAAAGTAGAGCTTGATAAGGAGTACCAAATTTATGAGGAGGCGCTTGGATGTATACACTAGGAGAGATCATTTCAGAGTTAAATCTTTTAGCACCGGCATATTTGGCTGAAAAATGGGATAACATTGGATTATTAGTAGGCAGTAGGCAACAGGCGGTCGGTAAAGTATTATGTGCTTTAGACATTAATCTACAAGTAGTGGAAGAAGCTATAGAGAAAAAGGTAGATTGCATTATTACCCATCATCCTTTTATATTCAAACCTATAGCACGCATAGATTTTGATACACCTAAAGGGAACATACTTAAGCTACTTATCCAAAATAATATTTCTGTCTATAGCATGCATACGAACTGGGATATAGCAGCAGGTGGAATCAATGATTTATTAGGGGATGCTTTTGGCCTAGAAAATACAAAACCTATAGAGATGACTTATATAGAGCATGTTTATAAGTTAGCGATTTATGTACCAAAAGAAAATGTAGAAGCTATTAGAGAAGTACTTATAGCCCATAACCCTTGTGAGATAGGCCATTATAAAGGGTGTACTTTTGCAGAAAAAGGAACAGGTAGTTTTGTGCCTCTAGAGGGAAGTAAACCTTATATAGGAGAAGATAATCAGTTAGAACTGTTGGAAGAAGTGAAGATAGAGTGTATTGTTTATCTGAGAGATGTAGATAACCTTATGAAGCAGGTTAGTATGATACATCCTTATGAAGAAATAGCTTATGACTTATATCCATTAGAAAATTTAAAGACTTATCAAGGTATTGGCAGATATGGACAAATAGAGCCTATCTTGATAGAAGAGCTTGTAGCGAAAGCTAAGAAGATTTTCGGTATTCCTTGTATAAGATTAGTAGGACACTCAGAAAAGCTTATTACAAGGCTTTCTATCTGCTCTGGAAGTGGTAGTGAATACATTGGTAAAGCAGCTAGCTTGTCAGAGGTCTATATTACAGCAGATGTAAAATTTCATGAGGCACAAGTTGCAATTGAACAAGGCCTTGTTATCTTAGATGTAGGGCACTATGCTTCAGAAAATATAGCGATGCCTTTTATGAAAAAATTTTTACAAGAAAAGTTTATGACATTAGAAATTGATTGTTCAGAAGTAAACGGAGAAGTATTCCAAACCATATAATAGGTTAAAGGGGGAAAACGTATGACTAAACAAGTGCAATTAAAGCTTAAAAATGGTGAAACGCTGCAAGTAGAAAAAGGAACAACATTGTATGAGATGACTAAGATGTTACAGACGCCCATACCTTTTGTAGTAGCAAGGATTAACAATGTATTAAAAGAACTTTATACAAAGATAGAAGAAGATATTACAGATGTGGAATTTATAGATTTGGCTCAAAAAGATGGGATACGCGTGTATCAAAGGACTGCTACTTTTCTATTAGTAGTGGCAGCAAAAGAACTTTTCCCAAAGGTAAATGTCATCGTCAATCACCATATAGGTGGAGGCTATTTCTGCGAATTTGATCGCAGTGTGACGTGTACACCTGTACATATACAAATGATAGAAGACAAAATGCGGGAAATGGCCACACAAGAATTACCCATTACCAAAGAGACTATGCTAGTAGATGATGCACTAAAGTTATTTGAAGAAACAGGTATGACAGATAAGCGAGAGCTTTTTAAGTACCGTAGAACTTCGACTATTAATCTTTATACATTAGATGGATTCAAAAACTATTTCTACGGATATATGATTCCGAGTATCAAGGATATTAAAAGTTTTAAGCTTATTCCATATGCACATGGGTTTGTTTTACAGTTCCCTTGTGAAAAGAATCCAACAGTATTAGCTGAATTCAAACCCCAACCTAAATTATCTGGAGTATTTAGAGAATCAGAACATTGGGCACGTATTATAGGCGTAGATCTTGTATCTAATCTTAATACGACCATAGCAAATGGTGGATTAGATGACTTAATACGTATAACAGAAGCCCTTCATGAGAAAAAAATAGCTCATATAGCCGATCAAATTTGTGAAAAAGAAAAAGTAAGATTGGTACTTATTGCAGGACCATCTTCTTCTGGGAAAACAACTTTTGCACAAAGACTTTGTATACAACTAAGAGTGAATGGCTCCAAACCTCATGCACTATCTATAGATGATTATTTTGTAGATAGAGAGTTTACACCAGTGGATGAATTTGGAGAGTGCGATTTTGAAGCTATAGAGGCTATTGATATAAAGCTCTTTAATGAACATGTGGCTAGACTTATTCAAGGAGAGCGGGTAGAGATTCCAAGCTTTAATTTTAAGCATGGTAGAAGAGAGTACAAAGGACATTATATTCAGCTTAAAGAAGATGATGTATTGGTGGTAGAAGGTATTCATGGTCTAAATGAAAAACTTAGTTATGCCATTCCTAAAGAAAATAAGTTCAAGATTTATATTAGTGCTCTTACTCAACTTAATATAGATTATCACAACCGTATTCCAACAACAGATACAAGACTTATTAGACGTATGATTCGGGATAATCAATATAGAGGGATTAGCGCGGAAAAGACTTTGGAGTTATGGCCATCAGTAAGAAGAGGAGAAAATAAGAATATCTTCCCATTCCAAGAAGAGGCAGATGTTATGTTTAACTCCATACTTATTTATGAACTAGCTGTGCTTAAACAAAAAGCAGAGCCGTTACTCTTTAGTATAGAACGAGATTCACCTTACTATAGTGAAGCAAAAAGGCTGCTTAAATTCTTAGAATACTTTTTACCAGCAGACTCTTCAAGTATTCCCTGTAATTCTATTATTAGGGAATTTGTGGGAGGAAGTTGTTTTCATTAGTTGACAAAAGTCAGTTGATATGATATCATCATTAGGTTGTTAAGTAAGTCAGATAGTCGCACGCACAAGGCCGAAAGGTAGTGCTTGAGGAACGTCCGTGCTCCATAGAGCAGGGTGCTGGATAACCCCCAGTGGAGGCAACTCTAAGGAAAGTGCAACAGAAATAAACCACCTATTTCTTTTGAGATAGGAAAGGATGGAAAGGCGAGGTAAGAGCTCACCGTTCCTCAGGTGACTGAGGAAGCAATGTAAACCCCACCTGGAGCAAGACCGCAAAAAGACACATAGTAGCTGCTCGCTACGTCTTAGGTAGGTCGCTAAAGTATACTGGTGACAGTATGCGTAGATAGATGACTGTCAAATACAGAACACGGCGTATAGATTTGGTTACAACACTGATAGGCAAGGGCTTCGGCTCTTGCCTATTTTTATGCCCTTCAAGTAAAATATTAACTAATATAACTTCCATCCTATCTTTGTATAATCTTTACAATTTCTTCGCTCTATTTAGTGTAAATCTCAGGTTGAAAAAGTGAATTTCTAGAGCTTATAGACATTTGATTTTTTAATTTGTAGCCTATATTTTCTCAAATCTATATTGATTTGAATGTAAAAATTTTAGTTATAATACCTATTGCATCTTTGTTGCCCCAAGGTGTATAACTATCTTATCACGTTTCACCAATATAAAAGTGCAGTGCAACATACTATTCTAGATAAGGATTAACACTGTACCACTAAGTAGACTTTTCTACACTTTCAGTCCTCCCTCTTCTGTAAGTGTAGAACGTTTACCTAGAAAAGCCTATACGCTGTGGGTGGCAACTGCGTATAGAGTGAATAACCCTTGCCATGGCAATAAATGAATCAACGTATACCTGTGTTTTTAAGAGGGAAGGGATAACTAGGTTTGTTTATTGTTTATACATAGCATCATGATTCTACCTAACTTCTGTATGAGCGTGACACTCACAGAAGTTTAGGGGCAATACCTCTATCTTTTCAGTATTTCACTGCGGGGGCACATCTATTAACTTTACAAAGTTAGTCTAGGACTTCAGGTAATGCCTACAGTAAATCCTGTTGTACGATTAACCTATTCATACACTTGCAGTGATACGTCAATAGGACCTCTATCACCTAAAGCACACTGACTAGGCAGATCGTTACAAGGTAAATCCATATGGCCACGCTCACCAGTCTGCTACTAACTTTTAAAGTGCCAACATGTGTCCTAGCTATGAAATCTGAAAATTTGTCACTTAAAGAAAGCCATCTTAAGTACAGGCTACGTAGCTTGTATTTAAGATGGCTTTCTTTAAGTTATTCGTCAAATGATATATAATATGTAGTAGACTAGAATTTCAACGTCAGATGATTATGATTTAAGTAATCAAGGATTTGGAAAAAGTAAAGATGTTTATTTGAGAGATCCAGATGGAATTATTCTAGAGCTAATACAAACAATAGATTAAAAAGGAAAATGAAAATGATATCTAAATTTATGTCTAAAATAAATAATCAATTAATTGGAACCTTTTTACTGATTACCATAGGGGTCATTATTTTATTTGGAAGTATATTGCCATTGAGTATAAGATACTTAGTGGATAATAAGATTTATGACCTTATTTTAGTTGAGCAGGATCATATGATTAAGCAAGGTCATAAGATTGATGAAATAATAATTGGAACAAATGGTATTTATCATCTTGCAGATGATGATTATTTATCTAATTATAAAACAGAGGAATTAAGTGCTGAAATATTACATCAGTTACTCATGTATGAAGATTTTTTTAGAGAACTGAATAAGCAAGTGAGACAGACTGATAAACCAGTGTCTCAATATAAATATGAAAGAGATAGCGACTCGATTTATTATATCATTAATAAGACAAGACCGAATGAAACGATTATCTCGTACAAAATGGATAATACTAGTAGTAATTTATCTCACCAGTTATTTATGAATGTCCTTATGATGATGACCCTAACGGTGGTTTTGATACTGACAATTTTTTTGAAATGGAATATGAGGCTCATAAATAACCTGAAAAAAATCCAGGATAGCCTAGATAATATTGAAGGACATAATTTACAGAAAGAGATAGTTACAGATAATTATACTTTAGAGTTTCAAGATGTCATGCTTTCATTAGAAAGAATGAGGCAAAGGTTGTATGAAGATGAAAAGGTAAAACAAGATATGATTCATAATATTTCTCATGATTTAAAAACGCCGCTTGCAGTGATTAAAAATTATGCAGAAGGGATTATAGATGAGGTTTATCCTTATGGGACAGTGGAGGAGACTGCCCATGTCATTTATAGTCAAGCCGATAGATTGCAGAAAAAGGTACAAGGACTTCTTTATTTAAATAAATTAGACTATATTAAAAGCCAAAAAGAAACTTACGATACATTCTTATTAAGTGAACTTGTGACTGAGATTGTTGTATATATGCAGGAGCGAGAAGAAAAAGAGAAAATGAAGGTAAATGTAGATGAATCTTTGTTTATAGGAGATAGAGAAAAATGGCGTATCGTGATTGAAAATCTTATAGACAATGCCAAACGTTATGCAGTCCATGAAATTAGTATCACCATAAAAGATAATACGCTATCGGTATATAATGATGGACCACCTATTGATAGGAATATGAGTGGATGCCTGTTTAACGCATTTGAAGTAGGGCAAGGCGGTGTGACGGGGCTTGGATTAGCTATTGTGAAGAAGACTGTAGAATTATACAATTACACTATTGATTTTGAAAATAAAGCTGAAGGGGGCGTGCAGTTTACCATTTGGTAAATCCCACAATTATCCCATATTTTCATTATAATTATCCCATAGTAACTTGATATGATGAATTTAAGAATGAATCATAACAAGGAGACTATATGAAAAAGACCTATACAATACATGGAATGAGTTGTAATAGCTGCAAAGAAAAGATTGAAAAAAAACTATCTCAAACAAAGGGTATTAAGAAGTATCAAGTTAGATTAAAAGAGGATAAGCTTAATTTAGAATATAATCCTGAGGAAATAAAGATAGAAAAAATTAAAAGAGTTATAAAAGAGCTAGGTTATGAAATGTTGGAAGAGGATAAGAGTAGTAAGGATGAACTAAAAAAAATAGGGATACCTTTAGGGAGTGCATTATTAATTTTTATAGTACTAAATAGGGTGATACCTGATTTTTCAATGCTCTTAACAGAGGGGCGTGGGGTAAGTATAATTATGTTATTTATTATAGGAATTACAACCTCTTTTCACTGTGTATCCATGTGCGGAGGACTTGCTTTATCACAAATAGTTAATGAAGGAAATCCTGTTAAGAAAAGCATAATGTATAATGCAGGAAGAGTTATTTCATATACATTATTAGGTGGAATTGTTGGAGCTATTGGCCAAGGAATTACTTTAGAAAATGAGTTTTTTGCCATAGTGCCGATAATACTTGGGGCTTTAATGGTTACAATGGGATTAAGGAATGTAGGGATTATATCCTTGTTCGAAAGCAAGGTGATGAAAAGATTTAACCTTACTTTGGCTAGATTAAGAGGCAAGGTAAGTCATCACCAAGGGCCATTTGTATTAGGACTTGTCAATGGGCTTATGCCATGTGGACCACTGCAGCTAATGCAGATTTATGCCCTTGGCACAGGTAGTTTTATGCAAGGTGCCCTAGCCATGTTTGCTTTTAGTTTAGGAACGGTTCCGCTTATGCTAGGACTTGGGATATTCATGAATAAGTTATCAATTAGTGCAAGAAGCTTAGTATTTAAGATGGGTGGATTCTTGGTTATTATACTTGGTATAAGTATGATGATGAATGGATTAAGTACAATAGGACTAGCCACAGTCGGGCCGAAAAATAATGTGAGTAGCTCAAAAAGTACAATGAATAAACAAAGGATAGAAGATGGTTATCAAGTGGTAGAAATAGATGTAACTTCTAGACACTATAAAGATATAGTGGTACAAAAGGGCATACCTGTAAAGTTTATTATTAATGTAGCATCCGGAGCGTTATCAAGTTGTAATTATGCTATAAATATCCCTGAATATGATATTGTTACAACACTTCAAGAGGGAGAAAATATGATAGAATTTAACCCCATAGAAGAAGGCACATACGCTTATTCATGCTGGATGGGGATGATTAGAAATACTATTACAGTTATAGATGGGGATGTAGAAGATTATATATCTCAAATAGAAGATAGATCTTCATTTAAAGCATATGAGGCACGTGGCTTTGGCGCAGGGAGATGTCATTAAAAAATTATTTTGACCAAAATAGGCAAGGAACAAGGAGGTTAATATGAGTATTAAAATAGGATTAGTAGAAGATGAGAAAAATCTAAATGATATCGTAAGCGGCTATTTGAAGAAAGAAAGCTATAAAGTGCTTGCCTTTGATAGCGCAGAAATGGCTATGGAAGTAATAGATGATACCATACATTTATGGATATTAGATATCATGTTGCCAGGAAAGAGTGGATTTGAATTAATGGATGAAATTAAGAAAGTAAATCCTAAGACACCTGTTATCCTTATATCTGCAAGAGATCAAGATTTTGATAGAATACTAGGCTTTGAAAAAGGTGGGGAAGATTATATGACTAAACCTTTTTCGCCTAAAGAGCTAGTCTTAAGAGTGAAAAGAATTTTAGATAGATGCTATCAAGAAGATAAAGAGATAAACATAGCTAATTATAGAATAGAATTAAATACCCATAGAGTTTATGATGGTAATGAATTACTAGAACTATCTAATCGTGAATACTTATTACTTACCTTGATGTGTAAGGGAAAAAAGTGCCCTTTTACAAGAGATGAAATACTAAATAACGTTTGGGAAAGAGGATACTTTGGAAGTGACCGAGTAGTTGATGACTTGATGAGAAGACTTAGGAAAAAGATGCCAAGGTTACAAGTTGAAACAATATATGGATATGGATATAGATTAGAAGATTAATTAAGTAAATTGCAAAATAGCCTGATAGGGAATACCTACAGGCTACTTTTTGCGTTTCTTAATGAATTCATAGAGTTTACCGATGCATACAGCAAGTCCTAGTACAAGTAATGGAAGTAGATTGCCCAGTGGATTTTTGATAAGGCTAGGTAAGATAAGAATCAGAAAAATAATATATTTATATTTTAATAAGAATGACATACGTATAAAATCCTTTTTTAATTTAATTATAGCATAGATGTCTATAGGTAGAGGGCTCTGTTTGTGTGCGGAACTAGAAAAGAGGGTGATAAGATTTAGTGAATTATGCTATAATAAAGGTGGAAGAAGCTGTATGTATTTTTATATAAAAGTTCAACTATTTAGAAAGTTAAATAAAGAAAGGAAAACTATAATATGATAAACGGTACAACTAATATCGCCCAATATGTTATAGGAGGTGCTGTGATTTTTGTCTTAATAGCATTAATGGGGAGCTTGATAGCACTTGCTATTATGAAAAAAAGAGGCAGTGAGGAAGCTTGTACGCTTTTAGAAGAAGATGAAATGCCAAAAGATAGTAAAAAGGGGATCCTAGACTCTTTAATAGCTAAAATGACTTATTGTGAAGAAGAAGA
>JAVVPO010000078.1:10427-11640 GCA_036655715.1 Cellulosilyticaceae bacterium
AATCTACTAAAAATAAAGCAACTAAAAATAAACTATATAAGGAACTAGTAATAGAAAAGCCTTCAGATAAAAAAGAACTTATCTTTACAAAAATAGAGAATAATCAAGAAGAAGAGAGTTTTAGAATGATTCTTGAAGAGAGTTTAAGTATTGGAAGAGGAATGAATAAAAATGATTGGGTTATTACCAATGATCAGACTATATCACAAAAGCACTGTAAACTATATATAGAAAAAGGGATAGTATATATGATAGACTTAAATACTACTAATGGTACATTTGTAAACAAAAAGCGTATGACTAAACCTGTTGTAATAAATAGTCAAGATAGGATTCGAATGGGCGTATCAGAATATAGAATAACTATCAGGGGCTAAGTAAAATATAAGCATGAATAGAAAGAGGTGAAGTGTAATGTATACCAATAATAACTCTAAGCTTGTAACTGTCTATAAGGATGCAAAAGAGAGAGCCGGAAAACATATTCAATTATTATTAAATGCCAAAGATAATGAAAGAATTGAGTCAGATAGAATACTTCAATATCTTCAAGAAACTATAGATTGTCTCAAGCTGTGCTTAGATGGCTTAGCAGAGGGATCGGAATATAAAAAGCAATATGCTATGTATAAGGATGAACTTGGGGAGCTAGGAGAAGAGATTATTAAATACACTAAAATGAATAGATGGTAGAAGGTACCAAAAGAAAACGAAAAAGTTAAAGGCCTTATAAAGTCTACGAATAAATAGAATATTTAAAGGCTATACTCCTATTAAAAGGAGTGTGGCCTTTAATGACTAATAGACAAGTCCTTGAAATAAGAATGAATCAGCTAGAACTTTTATTGATAGCTTGTAAAGAACATCCAGAGTATATGTATACTCACATAAGCAATACTTTACAACATATGAAAGAGCAAGCAGAAAAAAATGAAATATTTTTGCATGATGAATGTCAGCTAACTTATTAAGATATACTTGTCATAACTGGCTCTTACAGTACTTTTTCTGTAAGAGTCTTTCTAAGTGTAAGAGAAAATTCATAAGTATCCAATAAAAAAGAAGTATAATAAATAATGAACAAGGAAAATAAAAAGCTAGTTATAAAATAGAGCAGCAAAGGAGATAACTAGAATAAATAAGAAAAATAAAATATTATATTTAATATTTTAATGAAAAACAATAGAGTTATAAAGAAAATTATTGTAAAATA
>JAVVPO010000079.1:0-11540 GCA_036655715.1 Cellulosilyticaceae bacterium
CATAGTCTCTATTTTTTGTACTACTTCTTTTGAAAAAGTAGAATAACTATTGATATGAAATCTTTTCTTTGCAATCCTTAATTTAATAAGCTCTAATATATCTTCTTCATCTAATGTAAGGCTTTTCTTACGTTCAAGCAGTGCTGCTTCTGCTGCTGCAAAAATAATTTGTGGTTTATTAAAGCCTTTTTCTTGTAATTTTTTATGTACATTTGTTTTGATTGAATTCATGTTATCTTTCTCTCTAAATACATCACTCTTATTAATTACAAAAATAAAATGACTTTCCCTAAAACTGTTGCCTTTTTTAGTTAGTTCTATCATTGAGTCCAATAAATAATCTTCATCATCTGTTAAAATTTTTGTACCATCTAATACAAATAAAATAATTATCTCAGGATTCTTATATAAAAACTCATAGGTTATTTTCTTATGAGTCTGATTTAATGAATTGTTAGGCCCTGGAGTATCGATTAGCGTAATTTGATGAGCTGCCTGTAAACCATGTATTTTTCCTTCCAGTGCAATCTCTATCAGTTCAGGATTTTCGTTGAGTTGTGTCAGCTCTATCTCAGTTACTTTCTTAGAAACTCTTTCCTCATTTTCTTGTGTAATTTTAAACTCTTCTTCTTTCGGATTATGTTTAATACGCATAATAGTTGCTGTACATGCCTCATTTTTTGAAGGTAAAATTTCTTTGCCTATCATGGCATTAATTAATGTAGACTTTCCACTACTCATAGTAGCTATAATAGCTATCTCTATTTGTTTATTACCATTTATCAGATCCCTAGCTCTACGCTTATTCTTTTGTTTCTTTTTCCTTCGCATTCTTAATTCTCCATTATTTAGTGATACTCTTATTATACATGTTCTCTTGGACATTTTTTGTCCATTTAATGATTTTTTATCTATATAAAAATATTTTCATTCATAAATCTTCTTCATTCTACTAATACGTTCTATCATTTGTTGTCTTAATTCTACTGGTTCTAGTACTTCTACTAGATAACCTTGACTCAAAAGCCACATCTCAATGCCACTTCCATAGATAGTTGCTTTAAAAATAACTTCATCTTTATTTTGTTCGAGTATGACAGCTGTTGGTAATCTATCTAATACAGCTTCTATTGCATATCCAAAAAATTTAAACTTAATTGTTCGTAATTCTCCAGAGTACATAAATTGAATCCTTTTTCTAAACTCTCCCTCTTCAAATCTTGAGTTATATGTAATCCTAAATTTTTGATTAATCATGTTAATTGTTTGTATACGGTCTATCCGATACATAATAGGCGTATTATCCTCTTTTTTTTCATTGGCATTGTAAGCTATCAGATAAAAATAATATTCTGAGAACATAATATTGAGTGGTTTAATGTGTTTTAATATCTTTTTGCCATCTTGCCTTTTATATGAAATTTCCAATATTTCTTGTTGTTCTATATACATACTTAGCCCTAATATTTTATCAATAATCTTAGATTTATGTGTTAACTCTGTATAATGAAGCTGTTCATTACCAATAATTTTGCTTATCATGCCTCTATCTTCTTGAGAAATATTCTTTAATACTTTTTGTAATATACTCTCTAATTCTTCTCGGACTAATGCTCTACTTTCTAGGAGGATTTTTACTACTACAACTGTTTCTCCTATGGTTAATCGATCCTCTCTATCCCCCTCGATATAATAGCCTTTTTTTATTCGGTTATAGCGCACTTCACAATTCCTATAGTTTTCTAAGTTACTCATATAATCTCTTAGGTCTTCAATATCTCTTTGAATACTCTTTTCACTAACTTCAAATTGTTGTGCCAATTCACATTTACTAACACACTGTCCACTCCCTAGATGTTGCAATAACTTAAGTAACCTAGTCGTCTTATTCCCCTTGATTTGTGTTTTCATCTTTCATGTCCTTTAACTGTAGTGTTAATTTATATTTTACAATATTATGTCGAAATTTACTATAACTTTTCAATAGAGATAGTATAATCTACAACTCATCATAATTTATATTTTAAATATAGAAAAATCACCTTAGATATCAAAACTAAGGTGATTTTTCCATATTTATTCATTACACTCTTACTTCCCTATATCACACCTAAACTGCATCCCCGCAAACTGTACCTTCTGCATCTCTCTATAAATCTTTTCTCTAGCCTCATCAATAGTATCTGCCATTCTCGTAATAGCAAGTACTCTGCCACCATCTGTTACAATCTGCCCCTCTTGCTTCTTGGTTCCAGCATGGTATAGATAAGTCTCTTCCTCTAATGAGTCTAAGCCTTCTATCGGTACGCCTTTTTCTGAGCTTTCTGGGTAGTCTCTACTTGCCATGACAACAGTGACGCTTGGTTTTTCGTTCCACTTGATTTCTATCTCATCAAGTGTGCCTTCTATACATCTATTAAAGATTTCTACAAGATCTGTCTCAAGTCTTGGTAAGATGCTTTGTGTCTCAGGATCTCCAAATCTAACATTGAACTCTAGTACTTTGGGTTCTCCGTTTTCTATCATAAGTCCTATAAATAGGATGCCTTTGAATTCTAAGCCTTCTTTTTTGAATCCTTCTATAATAGGTCTTAGAATTTTGATTTCTACCTCTTCTTTTACTTCTGGTGTGATAATAGGATTGGGTGAAAATCCTCCCATACCACCTGTGTTGAGCCCGTGGTCTCCATCTAGTGCTCGTTTGTAATCTCTCGCCGTTTCCATTGGGACAATAGTCTTACCGTCTACAAAACATAACTGAGAAGCTTCTATACCTGTCAAGAATTCTTCTATAACAATGGTATCCCCTGCTCCTGAAAATTTGTTAGCAAATATCTCTTCTATCGCTATTGTTGCATCTTCGTAGGATTCGCAGATAAGTACTCCTTTACCTGCTGCTAATCCGTCTGCTTTTACCACTACAGGAAGCTCAAACCCTTTTAGAGCCTCTATAGCCTGATTCATTTCTTCTTTTTCAAAACTTACGTATTTTGCTGTTGGGATGTTGTGTCTCATTAAAAATTCTTTAGTAAATTTCTTGCTTCCTTCAAACTGGGAGCAAAACTTATTCGGTCCAAATACTTTGAGTTCTTGTTTCTCAAACTCATCTACAATCCCAAGTACCAGTGGCACTTCTGGCCCTACTACTGTTAAATCTACTTTTTCAGTGAGTGCAAAGGTGGCTAAAGCTTCTATATTTTCTACAGCTATAGCTACATTGGTGTATTTGTCTTCTGTGCCACCATTACCTGGTGCCACAAAGATTTTTGCCTCTGGGTGAAATCTTTGGATGGTATCTGCTAAAGCTGATTCTCTTCCGCCATTTCCTATAATAAGTATTTTCATGGGTTAAATCCCCCTTTCTATACAAGCAATTGCTTCAGGTAAAATCTTATGTTCTACTTCAGCTAATACCCTTTGCTGAAGGATTTGTGGTGTATCTTCTTGGTAGACAGGGACTTTTCTTTGAAGAATAATCTCCCCTGTGTCAATGCCTTCATTGACGTAGTGAACTGTCCCGCCGCTCTCTGTTTCTCCAGCTGCTATGACTGCTTCATGGACATACAGTCCGTAGTAACCTTTTCCGCCGTACTTAGGCAGTAGAGAGGGATGAATATTGATAATTCTTCCCTTATAAGCTTCTATCAGCCCTGTATCTACTATTTTGAGATAGCCTGCTAGAACAACTAATTCTACTTCATGTTTTTTGAGAGCTTTTAATACTTGTTCATTGTAGTTTGCTTCTTTAGGATTGATAAAGATATCTTGTATCCCGTTCTCTCTAGCACGTACAAGTCCGTATGCCTCTTCTTTGTTAGAGATCACACAAGTAATCTGGCTCGCTAAAGTGCCATCTTGTGTAGCATCTATAACACTTTGCAGATTAGTACCCCCACCAGATACTAATACACCAATCTTTAGTCCTGGCATAGTACAACCTCTTTGTTGCCTTTTACGATTTCTCCGATCAGTACCGCTTCTTCTCCAATACTTGTCATCGCTTCTAATAGTGTTGCTCCCTCTTCTTTAGAAACAACCATCATCATACCAATTCCCATGTTGAAAGTATTGTAAAGCTCTGATACGCCAAGTCCTGATACACGCTCTAAGAAATTGTATACCTTTGGCTTATTGATTGCTTTAATATTAATCTTAGCTGATACACCTTCTGGAAGAGCGCGTGGCACGTTCTCGATGAAGCCACCACCTGTGATATGTGCCATTCCTTTGATTGTACAAACTTCTTTGGCTTTAAGCATGGCTTTCACATAAAGTTTAGTCGGTCTTAGGAAAGCTTCTCCGTAAGTTTCTCCCAATTCCTCGCTATAGGCATCTAACTCTACGCCTTCAGCTTCGATAAGTTTTCTAACTAATGAATAACCATTGCTATGTACCCCTGAAGAAGTCAGACCGATAATCATATCACCTTCACTGATAGTGCTACCATCAATCATGTCTTTTCTATCTACAATCCCTACTGCAAATCCAGCTACGTCATACTCACCATCTGGATAGAACCCTGGCATCTCTGCTGTTTCTCCTCCAACTAATGCGCACATACTTTCTTTGCACCCTTCGCTAATACCTTTTACGATATTGGCTACGTGGTCTGGGTCAATCTTGCCTGTTGCAATATAATCAAGGAAGAATAAAGGCATTGCTCCGCCGCAGATAATGTCATTGACACACATAGCTACTGCGTCAATACCAATGGTATCGTGTTTGTTCATATCAAAAGCTAATTTAAGTTTTGTGCCTACGCCGTCTGTTCCTGATACAAGCACTGGCTCTTCCATTCCAGCGAATTTAGCTAAGGTATATGCTCCGCCAAAACTTCCGATGTCTGTTAGTACCCCTGATGTAAAAGTTGATTTCACATGGTCTTTCATTTTTGCTACTGCTTCATATCCTCTATGTACATCTACACCCGCATCTTGGTAAGTTATTTTATTAGACATTTCCATCCTCCTAGTCATTGGTTTTAATTTTTTTAACCTAGTGGTACTTCCATTGGGTAATTGCCATTAAAACATGCTTTACAGAAATCGCTACTACCTTTGCAAACTTCTTTTAATCCCTCTAATGATAAGTAAGTTAAGCTATCTGCACCAATGTACTCTTTAATTTCTTCTACACTTTTGTTTGCCCCTATAAGGAATTCTCTATAAGGTGTATCTATGCCAAAGTAGCAAGAGTGTTGTACCGGCGGAGAAGTAATGCACACATGAATCTCAGCTGCTCCAGCTTTTCTAATTTGTTCTACAATACGTTTGCAAGTAGTGCCCCGAACGATAGAGTCATCTATCATAATCACGCGTTTTCCTGCTAAGTTTTGCTTAAGTGGATTAAGTTTTATCTTAACTGCATTTTCTCTCATTTCTTGAGTAGGCTGGATAAATGTTCTACCGATATAACGGTTTTTGATAAGCCCTTCCATATAAGGAATACCTGAAGCATTGGCATATCCAATAGCTGCTGGCACCCCTGAGTCTGGTACGGGAATAACCATATCTGCTTCTATCTTTGTTTCTTTTGATAAAATCTTACCTGATTCTTGTCTAAACTGATAAACACTTGTATCATCTATTATACTATCTGGTCTTGCTAGATAAATGAGTTCAAAGACACATAATTTCTTTTGACACCAATTCGTTGGCTCTGTACTATGTATACCTTCTTCATCAATAATAACCAATTCCCCAGGTGCTACATCTCTTACAAATTCTGCATCAATAACATCTAAAGCGCAGCTTTCAGAGGCAAGTACATAACCGTCTTTACATTTTCCAATGCAAAGTGGGCGAAGACCATGTGGATCACGAAGACCAATGAGTCTATTTTCAGTTGTAATAATAAGAGCATAAGCTCCTTTTACAATACTTGCTGTATTTTTAATGGCATTTTCTATACCACGTCTATAATGTCTTGCAATCAGATTTAAAATAGCTTCTGAATCTGTTGTTGTCTGGAATATAACGCCATCATCTTCTAACATTTCTCTAATGTTATCGCTATTGATAAGATTGCCATTATGAGCTAAAGCAATAGAACCATGTTTGTACTTTGCAACCAGTGGCTGCACATTACTAATATCTTTATCCCCTGCGGTTGAGTAACGTACATGCCCAACAGCAATACCACCCTTAAGATCTGATATGTTTTGTTCATTGAAGACATCTGCTACAAGCCCCATACCCTTAACGCTTTCTAAGCTACTACCGTTGTTGACAGTAATTCCTGCCCCTTCTTGCCCTCTATGTTGAAGTGCATAAAGTCCGTAGTAAGCAAATCTTGCTGCATCATCTCTATTGTTTAGGAAAACCCCTATTACTCCGCATTCTTCGTGCAGTGTATCTTCTTCTAAAAACTTCATACTTCACCTCGCTTATTTATTAGTTACTCTTTGAAGCATCTCTGCATAAACTTCTTCTACGCCACCCATGTCACGTCTGAAACGGTCTTTATCTAACTTTTTATTTGTTTCTTTGTCCCAGAATCTACATGTATCTGGAGAGATTTCATCAGCTAAGATGATTTGACCATCTACTCTACCAAGCTCGATTTTAAAGTCGATTAATTTCACCCCAACTTCAGCAAAGTAAGCTTTAAGTACTTCATTGATTTTAAATGTCATCTCACTTATAGTTTGTAATTCTTCTTTTGTCGCAAGCCCTAATGCAAGGATATGATAATCATTAATCATTGGATCGCCTAGTGCATCATCTTTCAGACAGAATTCAAGAGTTGGATTGTTAAGGACTGTGCCTTCTTCTACACCAAATCTCTTAGAGAATGAACCAGCTGCTACATTACGAATAATCACTTCAAGTGGTACAATTTGTACAGCTTTAACAACAGTTTCTCTATCATTTAACTCTTCAACTAAATGAGTAGGTATACCATGTCCTTCAAGCATTTTGCACATCATGTTGCTCATGCGGTTATTTACTACACCCTTACCTACGATAGTCCCTTTTTTCTCACCATTGAACGCTGTTGCATCATCTTTATAGGAAACGATGTAGTATCTCTCATCTTCTGTTTTATAAACTCTTTTTGCTTTTCCCTCATAAAGTAATTCTGTTTTTTGCATAGTAAACTCCTCCTAATTTTTCTCTATTTTTATTTCATCTCATCTTATCACTTAAAATAGCCTTATGATTTTTCTTTGCTTAGGCAAATCTAGCTCTTACTTCTTCATCTTTTGCTAAGACTTTTGCTTCCATCTGTGCTTTGTACGCTTTAAGCTTTGCTTTCACGTCTGCATCACTTACCCCTAGTATTTGTAGTGCTAAAAGTCCTGCATTTACGGCCCCATCAATAGCTACTGTAGCTACTGGGATACCTGGTGGCATTTGCACCATAGAAAGCAGTGAGTCAAGTCCATCTAATGTACTTGATTTAATAGGTAGGGCAATAACAGGTAATGTGGTGTAAGCGGCTAGCACACCGCCAAGGTGTGCGGCTTTCCCTGCTGCTGCAACGATTACGCCAATCCCATTTTTTTCAGCTTCTCTTGCAAACTGCTCAGCCATAGCCGGTGTACGGTGTGCAGAGATGATTCTTACCTCTGTCTCTATATCAAATGATTTAACAACCTCAATACCTTTTTCTACTACTGGCAAATCTGAGTCGCTACCCATAACAAATGCTATTTTCATATGCTATCCTCCGTTTACATGATTCTCATGTATTGCTTGTTTATTTATTTGAAGTATTCAACACCTGATAAGAATATTTGTTGATCTTTTTTCCCTGGGATATTGGTGTGTACATACTCGCCTACACGCTCGCTATGTCCCATCTTTCCGATAATTCTTCCATCTAGGGAGACAATCCCTTCAATGTTGTAAAGACTACCGTTCACATTCACTTTACCATCATGAGAAACATTCCCTTTAGCATCTACGTACTGGCTAAAGATTTGTCCGTTTCTTACGAGTTCATCGAGTACTGGTTTGGGTGCTACGAATCTCCCTTCTCCATGAGAAACTGGAATTTCATAAATCTCACCTACATTTACATGGCCTAGCCATGGCGACGCAGCGCTTGTAACTTTTGTCTTGGCTATCAGTGAAATATGTTTACCAATTGTGTTGTAAGTTAGTGTTGGACACTCACTATCCATGTCTCTAATTTCGCCATAAGGAAGAAGTCCTAATTTAACAAGCACCTGGAACCCGTTACAAATCCCTAACATCAGTCCATCATGACTATAAAGATGTTTATGGATGCTTTCTTTTAAATAATCATTTCTAAAGACTGAAGCAATGAATTTACCACTGCCATCTGGCTCATCTCCTGCTGAGAATCCACCGGCAAACCCTATGATTTGCGCATCTTTAATCGCTGTCATCAGTCTTACAATAGACTCTTCAATATCCTTATTTGTGCGATTAGTAAAGAGTACTTCTTCTACCTCTGCCCCAGCTTTTCTAAAAGCTTTTGCTGTGTCATATTCACAATTAGTACCTGGGAATACTGGAATGACAACCTTTGGTTTGGCTATTTTGTTTTTCGCAATGTAAATTTGTTTTTCCCCTGTGTACGTTGCATCAACTAGGTCACCTGTCGCTTCTACTTCAAGTGTGAATACTTTGCTTAGTGGACTTAATAAAGTCTCTATGGCTTCTTCTATACTATAAGTGACTCTATCTATTTGAATGTCTTTTTCTTTTGTTGTCTTACCAATCACTATAAATCCATCACATGCTACATCTGCCCCACTTGTTACTTCTAATAGGATATCTCCATAGCTTGCTGCAAAAGCATCTATACCATATGCATCTGCGCCTATTTGCGCTCCAATTTCATTGCCAATCGCCATTTGAGTTATCGCGCTTACTAGACCACCCTTGCCAATTGTATAGCTGCTTAGAATGTTGCCCTCTTTAATTAACTCATGTACTTTGCTGTAAGCTGCTTTCGCCACTTCAAAGTCTGGCATCAAGTACTCATCTACAGGAATGCTAATATAAACTAACCTACTACCTACTTCTTTTAAGCTACCGCTTACACAATGCTTTGCTTCTCCTAAGTTGCAAGTGAAAGAAATAAGTGTTGGAGGTACATGAAGATTTTCAAAGGTTCCAGACATACTGTCTTTCCCACCAATAGCTCCGATACCAAGTTCTTTTTGAACTTTTAGTGTACCAAGTAGTGCTGCTACTGGTTTGCCCCACTTCACGCTTTCTTCTCCTAATCTTTCAAAGTACTCTTGGAAAGATAGATACGTTCTTGTGTAATCTCCACCTAGTGCTACTACTTTAGCTACACTTTCAAGTACTGCATAAAGTGCACCGTGGAAAGGTGATTGCTCTGAAAGGTAAGGATCGAATCCGTGTGTCATATAAGTTGCTGCTGTTGTATCGCCATCTAGTACAGGTACTTTGGCTACCATACCGATTTCTTTTGTCAATTGGTTTTTACCACCATAAGGCATGAGTACACTACTGCTACCAATGGTCCCGTCAAACTGCATCCCTAAACCTTTTTGAAGTCCTACATTTAAGTCTTTGAGAGTTGCTATGACATTTTCTTTTGTAAGACTAGTTGTTACTTTCTCAATGTGCGGCGCTATGATCGTTGCCTCACGCTTTTGGGTAACCCCTGCGCTATCTAGAAACTTTCTATCGATAGAAACGATATCTTCGCCTCTCCATTTCATGATCAGCTTATCTTCTCCTGTTACTTGACCTACTGTTACGGCGTTTAGATTTTCAGCTGCACATAAGGCTTTAACTTTTTCTTCATCCTTAGCTTCTATAGCAATCGCCATACGCTCTTGTGATTCAGAGATAGCAAGTTCTGTGCCATCAAGTCCTGTGTATTTAACAGGTACTTCATCAAGGTCAATGATCAACCCATCTGCAATTTCTCCAATGGCTACACATACGCCACCTGCTCCAAAGTCATTACAACGCTTGATGCAATGTGTGAAAGTAGGATTTCTAAATAGTCTTTGAAGTTTTCTTTCTTCTACTGGATTCCCTTTTTGGACTTCGCTGCCGCATACTTTGATAGAGTCTTCTGTATGCTCTTTTGAGGAGCCTGTTGCCCCACCGCATCCATCTCTACCTGTTGAGCCGCCAAGTAATATGATAATATCTCCAGCTGTTGGTTCTTCTCTTCTGATACCTGATTTAGGTACTGCTCCGACTACTGCACCAACTTCTAATCTCTTTGCTTTGTAGCCTGGGTGATAGTACTCTTTGACTTCTCCTGTTGCAAGACCAATTTGATTACCATAAGAGCTATAACCATTTGCTGCTGTCTGAGTGATTTTTCTTTGTGGTAATTTCCCCTTTAAAGTGTCTTCAATAGCTTCGTTAGGATCTGCTGCCCCAGTTACACGCATAGCTTGGTAAACATAGGATCTCCCTGACAAGGGGTCACGGATAGCTCCGCCTAGGCAAGTAGCTGCCCCTCCAAAAGGCTCTATCTCAGTTGGATGGTTGTGTGTCTCATTCTTAAATAAAATCAGGTACTCTTCGTCTTTGCCATCTACTTTAATCACATCTTCTATGGTACACGCATTAATTTCTGCTGATTCTACTAAGTGTTTAAGCTTTCCTTGTTTTTTAAGGTGCTTAACGATGATTGTAGCCATATCCATCAGGCTTACTTTTTTATCTTTATCTATGTAAATTTCTTTTCTTATCTCATAGTATTCGTTAAGTACTGCTTGAATAGGCTCTGATAATTTGCCTTCTTCAACTTCTATTTTTTCAAGTTCAGTCATAAAGGTTGTATGTCTACAGTGATCTGACCAATAAGTATCAACTACTTTAAGTTCTGTATAAGTTGGATTTCTATGTAAAGATTTGAAATAATCTTGGAAGTACACAAGATCTTCTAAGTTCATAGCTAGGCCTTCTTCTTTTCTAAAGGCTTCTAACTCTTCATTTGAAAGCGTATTAAAAGACTCTAAGACTTTAATAGCTTCTGGAACAGGATATGAGGCTGCAAGTGTCGTTAATTTTTCTAAAGAAATTTCTTCACTTTCGATTGGATTGATAAGATGTTTTTTGATACGTATTTTTTCTTGTTCTTCTAACGCACCTTTGATAATATATACCTTAGCCGTTTTAACAATAGGTGTGGTGCTAGGGTCTAGGATTCTAATACATTGTGAACAAGAGTCTGCTCTTTGGTCATATTGACCGCTTAAGTAACTAGCTGCAAACATAAAACCTTCTTCTTTTGGCAATGCCTCTTCATAGATTGTATCTGATTGAGGTTCTGAAAAAACAGTATGTAGGGCTTTTTGATAAGCCTCTTCACTAATATTTTCTACATCATATCTATTAAATAAACGTACTTCCTCTATATGATTTAAGTGTAAAAACTCACAAAGTTCTCTCTGGATTTTACTCGCTTCTATATCAAACCCTGGTTTCTTTTCTACATATATTCTATTAACTGCCACAAGTATTCCCCTTTCCAATTATCTGATATGTTTAAATATTATCATACCCAATTAGTAAGGTCAATGAGTTTTCGAATATTTTATTTTATTTTATTTTTATAGTTCGACTTTA
>JAVVPO010000080.1:0-11309 GCA_036655715.1 Cellulosilyticaceae bacterium
TTAGCAGATTTACCACCGCCCTGTGCACAGAAGTCAGTGCCGCCGCCTTGACCGTCAATCAGTGTGATACTATCTTTGAGTAGATGGTTCATGCTGATTTTTTTGATGTCTTTTGAGCACATAAAGACAAGGTGAGTGGCCTTGTCAGCTTTGAGTCCAAGGAGAGCGATAACTTGTGGATAAGCAACAAGTCTAGTGGCTATGGCTTGTAAGTCTTTAGGTTCTATATTTTCATGGATAGCTTGGATGATACGTACATCGCCTAGTGTTGGGGCTGCTTCAAGCATATCTTTCACTTCATAATCTGTAATAGTATTTTTGAGCTTACGATTTTCCGCGGAAAGTTGCTGACATTCTTTAGTAAGTTTTTGGATTTGTGTAAAGGTTTCTAGATTTGTAGATAAGGCATTTGTAATGGCGCGGTTTCCAGCTATAAAAGTAATACGTAATCCTGTTTTGTGCTTTTCATGCTTTAGGATTTTGAGCATTTGAACTTCTAGGGTAGAATTTGGATGAAGGCCACAACAAGCACTTATGTCTAAATCACCTATTTGTACAAGCCTTACTGGACCTGTTATTTTGGGTAAAGGCTTTTTAAGCGTTAGTTTTTTGAGTTCTTGTTTGGTTGGATAAAGAATCTCAGTCATAAGATTCTCACTAATGAGTTCATTCACTAGGCGTTCACCTTCTAGAAGTTCATCAGGAGATAGTTTTTTATCAGTATCTATAGTGCAAGTTTCGCTGCCGAGATGGAAACTAAGGGTACTTGCGCCAAAGTTATCTAATAAACAAGCAGAAAGTATATGTTGAGCCATATGATGTTGCATATGATCAAAGCGGCGTTTCCAATCTATAGAACATTTTAATTTATGAATTTTAATAGGCTTTTTAGGAGAAACATGATAAATCGTATCAGATTCTTCATAGACATGAGTAATTGGACAATCTTCAATGAACCCCGTATCACTTGGCTGACCACCACCTTCAGGATAGAAAGCTGTTTGATCTAAGACAATGTGAAAGTTGCCATCTTTTTCAGTAACGGATAGAACTTCTGCAGTAAAATCTGTTTGGTAAGTTTGTGTATAATAAAGTTTTGACATAAAAAGCTCCTTTGGCTGTAATACTTATTAGATAGAGTATAGCACAAAATAGTTGGAAGCAAAAATACTTGAAGGATAAAGTAGTTTTAGCGTAGAATGATAAAAGAAGAAGATTTAGCTAAACATTTACAAAAGTCAGATAAAAGCTAAGGAGCAACTATGGAATTTATTAGAATCAAAACAACGAGGGATACATATTGGGAGCAGGCATGGGAAATCTACGAACAAAGTTTTCCAGTATTTGAAAGAAGACTATTTGATAATCAAGTAGAAGCAATGAAGGAAGAAAGCTATAATTGTGTTGTTGTAGTAAAGAATGATGGGGTCGTAGGCATGATTTTTTACTGGGAATGGGAAGAAAGCATTTATATAGAGCATTTTGCTATTCATCCAGATTTAAGAGGCCAAAATTATGGTTCAACTATCTTAAAAGAGTTTGTAGAGTCTACTTCGAAGGTAGTTATCTTGGAAATAGATCCACCAATAGATGAGATATCAAGGAGAAGACGAAGCTTCTACAAACAATTAGGGTTCAATATGAATGACTATGACTATACCCACCCGCCTTATAGAAAGAATATAAAACCTCATGCGCTTAAAATATTAAGTTATAATCAGCATTTAGGGGAAGAGATGTATCAGTTGTTCTATGACAATGTGTGTAATCGTGCGATGAAATATATAGAAAAATAAAGTAAAGCCCAGTTAGGTAGAATAAGTATTTAACTGGGTGTAAAGTTTAAAAAAGTCACATTAAAAGGAAAAAAGCCATAACAGGCTATCTTTATCCCATAAACGAGTATATAATAAAGAAAAGTGACATAAAGAGACGGTAAAGTAAAATGATAGAAGGTGGATATAAATGAGAAATTTTAAAATAGTAATCCAATTTGATGGTAGCAGATATAAAGGATGGCAAAATAGTAAAGAAGAAGGTGCTACTGTACAGAGTAAAGTACAGATGGTATTATCTAAAATGACTGAAGAAAAAATAGACCTTATTGGGTGTAGCCGTGTAGATACTGGCGTACATGCTGAAAACTATATAGCGAGTTTCAAGACAAACTCAGACTTTAGTGAAGATATGATGCTTAATTACCTTTATGAATTCTTGCCAGATGATATCGTGGTTAAATCTTTAGCAGAAGTAGATGAGAGATTCCACGCAAGATACAATGTAAAAGGTGTTACGTATGAGTACAAGATTAATAATAGAGCTTTTAGAGATGTATTTAATAGAAAATATGTGTATCATTTTGAAGATGCACTTGATTTAGATGAAATGAGAAAAGCTTCTGATATCTTCATGGGTGCCCATGATTTCCAAAGCTTTACAAGTTTAAAACCAGATGGCAAATCAACGGTTAAGACAGTTAAAGCGATTGATATCATAAATGAAGAGGGTATAATTACTATAGAAATTACTGCAAACGAATTTTTATGGAATATGCCAAGACTTATTTTAGGCGCACTTTTAGAAGTAGGAAAAGGCGACATGAAGCTTAAAGAAATAGAGCAGATGCTAGAAGAACCTAAAAAAAGAGAATATGCACCGATGGCACAGCCAAAAGGATTATACCTTAAAGAAGCACAGTATTAATATAGATAATTCACTACGATTTACTTGGATAGCCAAGTATGTTAAAATGAGTAGAGACAGAACAAACTAACAAAAGAGGTAAACGCATGGATAATCAAAAAGCATTACAAGTTCTTAAAACATTTTATATAGGATCTTGTGAAGATATGGTACAGCTTTCAAGAAGAACGAAAGTATCTAGAGATGAAGTAAGAGAAGTCCTAAAAGGGGCGAGAGAATGTGGTTTAATTGACTACCATACAAATGGGTTTAGAGAATCATTCAACAATATTAAGAAGAAAAAATTAGAAACTTATTTACGTGCTAAAGGTGCACTTAAATAGAGTCTAAAATAAATAGATACAAAAAAGACTTAGGTGACTAAGTCTTTTTTATATCTAGAGAAAAACAGTCAAATGCTCAGAAATATAGCATATAATAAAGTAAGTAGAGGAATAGGAAAGCTAGAAGGAGTGAGCGCATAGTGTATACAATGGCTCTATATATTATACTAATAGTTTGTGTCATAACTGCCTTTATACTAGCGAATAGCAGAATGCGAAAAGAAGCAAAGAAAAAAACTGAGATAGAATCTGAAAAGATTCAAGAACAAGGAAACATTCAAAGAAAAGAACAAGAAAAAATATAGAAGTAGTAATCTGAAATGGATAAATTATAAAATAGACAGTAGTTACTCGTATAGTAGAGTAGCTACTGTTTACTTTATAATTTAAATTATTAAAGACCATCATAAATTAAAAACTTAAAAAAATAACTACTATAAAGATTAATGAAAAGATTGAAAAAAATGCGGCAAGGTAGTAGGATAGAAGGGAAACACTTATTTTGGTGGAGACATATTGAGTAAACATATAAGGAGGAATGGAATGTTTGAAGAAGAAAAAATCATAATAGATGCTAATTTACAGCAGCAACTTAAGAATTTTGGAAATAATTTCAAGAAAATTGCGAGTGGAGTCCTATTCACATTAGTTATAGCAGTTATGATGCTAGGTTCTATTTATAGGTTAGAGACTGGAACTGTGGGGGTTATTACAAGATTTGGAGATGTTAAAGGGGTTAACGAAAGTGCGGGGATTCATTTTAAAGTACCTTTTATAGATAGGGTTCAAAAGGTAGATGTTCAAACAGTACATAAAATGGAGTATGGTTATCGTACAGAACAAATAGGTTCAACTGCTGGAAATCCAGAATACGCTGGTGTGCAAGAGGAGGAGCAAGTTATAATAGAAGCTAAGAGAAATAATGCTTCTATTATTTTACTTAATTTAATTGTGCGTTATCAAGTAGAAGACTCTATTAGTTATTTATATGAAGTTGATGATTTAGATGGCACTATGCGACTTGCTATTGAAGATGTAGTAAGAAGCACCTTGTCTAGTTTCACGATAGATGAAGCCCTAGAAAATAAAGAACTAATAGATGAAGCAATTTTTCCAAGACTTCAAAAGAAATTAGATAAGTATAATTCAGGAATTAAAATTGTTCAAGTAACAACTCAAAATGTTTCGTTGTTACCAGCAGTAGAAGAGACAAGACAAAAAGTGGAAGAATCTAACCAGTACAAACAAGGTAAAGAAGAAGAAGCACAAAAATATAGAAATACAGTTATTCCAAAAGCAGAAGCTGAGGCAACTAAGCTTTATGAAGATGCGAAAGGATTTAATGCAGAAGTTGTAGCAAATGCTAAAGCGGATGTATCAGAATTTGAGGCGCTTTATAGTGAGTATATTCAAAATCCAGATCTTGTTAAAGAAAAATACTATATTGAAGCAATGCAAGAGGTTCTGAAAAATAATAACCTTGTAATAGATCAAACAGGTTCAGATGGTTTACTTAAGTTCTACAATGTACCTACCACTCAAAATAACCCAGCACCTACCGCGCAAAAGAAGGAGGAGTAGACTATGAAAATAAAAAGTAAGGTTGTATTAAGCATAGTAGTCATACTAGGTATATATTTAGGTCTTAATAGTGTTTATATAGTAGAACCTGATGAAGTGGCCATTGTTAAGAGACTTGGTGAGATAACAACAGCAGTTATTAGAGATGGAAAAGAAGAGTTTGTAAGAGAGGGTTTATCCAACTATGATACCCTTGAAAATGTACAACTTATTATGGAAAGAGGGCTACTCTTCAAAGTACCTTTTTTAGATCAAGTAGAAAAATATAGTGCCAAGTACCTAACTTACACCTCACGCAAGGAAACAATCAATACAAGTGATAAAAGAAAGTTAGATATTCAGATGTATGCACAATACCGTATTGAGAATCCGGCTGTGTATAAGATGAAAGTAGGTTCTCTTTCTAAACTTAATCAATTAATGGATGACAACGTCTATCCTGTAGTTATTCAGTCAGCCAATAAGCTTACTTTTGATCAATTCTTTGATGATGATATTATGAGTGAGATGATGGAAGAAAGAAGACAAGAACTTAATAAGACTTTAGCCATTCAGTATGGCATTGAAGTAGCGGATATCGGAATCTACAGAAAGAATTTCCCTCAATCCAATATAGCAAGTATAGAGGATAAAATGAGTAAAGAAATTCAAAAAGAAAGTGAGAGGTTAAGAGCTGAAGGAGAGGCTTATTACCTTAAATCTACATCAGAAACCAATCGCATGGAAAAAGAAATTATTTCTAAAGCGGTAGAAGAAAGTGCAGTTATCAAAGCAGAAGCAGAAAGACAAGCTTTGGAGATTTACCGAGCAGCATTAACTAAAGATGTAGAGTTTTATCGTTTTATTCAGAGGATGAATTCTTATAAGGTTATGGAAGGAAAAACTATTTTCCTAGATGATCAGAATGAGTTCTTGAAGTATTTAGACGGCTATAGATAGGTAAGTGAAGGGGATGTCTTTGGGGTGGCGTGGAGCCGCCTGAGGGCATCCTTTTTGATGTGGAGAGAAATAAACGAAGTGCATATATGGGGCGGAGTTATTAATTAATATTTACCTAGGAATAAGAGATATGATAAGATAATAGCAGATAGCAAATGTAGAGAGATAGGAAGATATGGATGAATAGAAAACATGGGTATGTCATTACAAACGGTTATATAAATAACCAAAAGTTTAATGAAGTCACACAGCTTTATATAGAAGCAGCAGATAAGCTAAATATAAAATTAGAGTCTATCACAACGGATGAGATAACTTATGGGATAGATAAAGGCGAGGTAAGTGTTAAAGGATTTGATTATGAATTAGGGGATTTTATTATTTTCTTAGATAAGGATATTAGATTGGCAAAGACGTTGGAGAGTAAGGGGATTAGACTCTTTAATAGTTCAAGTGTTATAGAGGTGTGTGATGATAAATCAGCTACTTTCTTTGCTTTGGCAGGAGGTGGTATTGCTATGCCGAAAACAGTAGTGGCGCCGTTAGTATTTCCTAGAACTTATCAGGAAGAAGATGCTTTTATACAGCTTGTAGAAAAGGAATTAACCTATCCTTTCATTATAAAGGAGTCTTTTGGATCTTTTGGGGAACAGGTGTATATGGTTCATAATTTAGAGGAACTAAAGGCTAAGAGAAAAGAACTGGCTTATATGCCTCATATTTATCAAGAGTTTGTGACTAATAGCAGAGGCCGAGATGTAAGGGTGCATGTAGTAGGCGATAAGGTGGTTGCTAGTATGCTAAGAACGTCTAGTATAGATTTTAGGGCAAATATTAGTAGCGGGGGAAGTATGGAGCGGATAGAGTTGCCTCTAAGCTTTGAAACGTTAGCTAGAAAAAGTGCAAGATTAATAGGGGCTGATTTTGTAGGAGTGGATTTACTCTTTGGAGAAGGAGAAGAGCCTATTTTATGTGAGATTAATTCTAATGCACATATTAAAAATATATTAGAGTGTACAGGGGTTAATGTGGCGGATTATATTATGGCTTATATCCAAAAGGAGGTTTATGATGTATAAGGGATGGCTGATTTATAATGAAGAGGATTACAAGAAGAATGAGGTCTATGCTAAGATGCTTATGGACTATGGCAAGGAAAATGAATTAGATATAGAGCTTATATTAAGGGAAGATTTGATTTTAGGGGTAGATGGGGTAGAACTAGTTATTGATAAGCAAGGAGAAAGAATGAAATCTCCACATTTTGCCATTAATAGAAGCCGTGATAGCCAGCTAGCCAAACAACTAGAATATATGAAGTGCAAGGTATTTAATTCAAGTCAGGTAACAGAGATTGCCAATGATAAGGGTATTACCCATCAGTTTATCAACCGTTTAGGGATTACATCAGTACCTACACTGTTTTATAACAAGACCTATATGGACCTAGCCAGGTGCATTAAAGCGTATCCTGTGGTGATTAAAAGTGTAGGTGGTCATGGCGGCGAAGAAGTTTATAAGGTCAACAACATAGAAGAAGCCCAAAGTGCTATAGATAAGATAAAATCAGATAAATTACTTGTTCAAAAACTATGTAATAGGGTGGGCGTAGATGTTAGGGTATTTGTCATAGGAAATGAGATTATAGGAGCTATTAAACGTAGCTCGGAAGAAGACTTTAGATCTAATTACTCTTTAGGTGGAAAGGCGAGTCCTTATGCACTAAACCAAGAAGAAATGAAAAGGGTATATAGGATTTTGGAGCATTTAGCTTGTGATTTTGTAGGGATAGATTTTATGATTGATGCAGAGGGTAACTTTGTCTTTAATGAGATTGAAGATGCAGTGGGGAGCAGGACCTTGTATCAATATACAGAAGTCGATAGTGCTAGCTTGTATATCCAGCATATTAAAAAGGAGTACCTCAAATGCATTTGAGGTACTCCTTTTTGAAGAAGTTATTCTTTAGTATGTTCTAGGCCTTGGTCAAATATATGTGCAATATGAGAATCGGCTAAAGAGTAGTAAACCACTTTGCCATCTTTTCTAGATTTAACTAAGTTAGCAGCTTTGAAGGTGCGGAGCTGATGTGAAAT
Source organism: Cellulosilyticaceae bacterium (assembly GCA_036655715.1). Lineage (GTDB taxonomy): Bacteria > Bacillota > Clostridia > Lachnospirales > Cellulosilyticaceae > JAVVPO01. The sequence goes on from JAVVPO010000080.1 coordinate 7,643, forward strand.
AGCTGAATGCGTCATATTAAGTGTGACAGCTAGGTCACAAACGCACATTTCTGATACAAAAAGAGCACTTAAAATCCTAATACGAGTAGGGTCAGCAAATACTTTGAAAAAATTGGCTAACTCAGAAGCTGTTAGGTCGTCTAATAACTGAGGTAAAACAGTGGCAACAATGTCTTCGTGAATAGCGTGACATGTACATATATCTATCGGTTTGTTATCCAAAATAAACCCTCCTGTCTAAGTAGTAATGTCTCTACTTAATAGGGTAATATAGGCTATAGAAACTTGTCAAGGGAAATGAAAATAAAGCGTAAAAAGTTAAACGACGAAAAAAGTCAAAAAATATCTAAAATAAAGATTGATTACCTCTTGAGATTAGTTATACTATAAATAGAATAGATTAAATATAGGGGGGAATTATGATTAATTTAAAAGAAGAATTAATAAATTATAAGCCATTATTAGAAATTGGTGGTATTGAAGAAGAGATAGAAAAAGAAGAAATAGAGGATATGATAGATATCATTATTAAACACATCAAATCACTTAAGGAATAGGGGGAAGTCTATGCAGCTAGTATGTCCATACTGTAAGGGAGTGCAAGAGAGTACATATGTATGTCAACAATGCCATGAAAATATAAAATGGGTATATGATTTATACCAGAAAAGTGAACTGTATTATGCAAAAGGGCATGAGTGTGCAAATCTAAAACATTTAACAAAGGCAATAAAGTATTTAAGTAAAGCAGTAGATTTGAACAAGTATCACATAGACGCTAGAAACTTATTGGGCGTCGTGCAGCTTGAAGTGGGCAATACAGGCGAAGCGATAAAATGTTGGGTTTTAAGTAGTGCCCTATCTAAAGAAGGCAATAGAGCCTATGAGTACTTAGAGAAAATGCAAAAGCATCCTAAGAAATTAGAAAATTATAAAGAAGCGATTAATCTCTATAACCGTGCATTAAAGTATCTAGAAAAACACAATGAAGATATAGCCGTTATTAGGCTAAGAAAAGCTATTCATTTAAATCCTAAGTTCCTAGAAGCTAGAAATTTACTTGCAGCTTGTTATATTAGTCAGAAACAATACACAAGGGCAATGGAGCAAATTAGCTATGTATTACAAGTAGATACTAGCAATTTGAAGGCGCTGAAGTATCTTAAAGAAGTTAAGTTAGAAGAGATAGATGAGTCGCAGGAACAACCTATTATTAATACCAAACAGATTAAGCAGCCACAACAAAAGAATCAGTATAGGCCTTACAAGGCAATTAATAAAGGCCATCTATTAGTGACAGCTATTTTATATTTTGCTATCGGGGGAGCGTGTATGTTAGGGGTGCAAATGGCCCTTGTTATGCCGAATAAGACAGCGTCGTTAAAATCAGAAATAAGGGGACTTACTGGAGACAAAGAGCAGTTAAAAAAACAGTTAGAGGTCTTACAGACCGAGTCAAGCGAAAGAATTCTAGCATTAGAAGAACAGTCTCAAAAACAGCAGCAGCATAATGAAGAGTTGCAAAAAACAAGTAATAAGTTGAAGCAACAACAAAAACTGAGTATGGCTAGAAAAAGTTCGGATAATAGAGAATGGGACAAGGCTGCTGAGGAGCTTTATAATATATCAGTAGAAGCTTTAGAAGAAGAACAAAAAATAGAATACAATAATCTTAAAGCAACGGTTTTTCCAAAAGCCGTGGATGAGTTATATAATAAAGGATATGGCCTTTATCAAGCCGGTAAAAATATAGAAGCTAAAACAGAGTTTGAAAAAGCTGTTTTATACTATCCAGAGGGTGAGAAATCTGGAAGAGCCCTTTACTATATGGGAGAAATAGAAGAAAAGAATGGAAATATAGTAAAGGCTAAACAGTATTACGAGAGTGTTATCAGTGGATATCAGGGACAAAAAGCGTATTATTGGGCAGAAAATAGGTTAAAAGGCTTAGCTGAGTAGATTCTTAGCTAAGTCTTTTTTTTGAAAATTTACAATTCAGAATTAAAGTAAAAAGATGGAAAATAATTGACAATAAATGTAAAATATAATATGCTATATAATATGAGAACAAAAGATGAGGGAGAGATGAAGCATGCAAATAGACTTTAATATGGAAGAATCTACATTATTAATCCAACTAAAGGGAGAGATAGATCATCATACATCTGTAGAAATAAGAGAGGCGATAGATCGGGAATATCAAAAAAGAAGAGCAAAAAATATTCTATTTGATTTTGGACAGGTCCTATTTATGGATAGTTCAGGAATAGGTATGCTGATGGGAAGATATCGTAATATAGCTATTAGCGGTGGACAAGTTGGTTTACTTAATGTAAATAACAATATAGATAAGGTGCTTGCTATATCAGGAATCTATAAGCTGATGAAAGCTTATGAGAGCAAACAAGATGCCTTAACAAGTTTAGCATAAAAGATTCAGCGGGGGGATAAGATATGTCAAAGAAAAATAATATGCAAATTGAATTTGCAAGTAACTCATCGAATGAAGCGTTTGCAAGAGTAGCTGTATCAGCTTTTTTATCACAGCTAGATCCAACTGTAGATGAGTTATATGATATAAAAATGGCGATTTCAGAAGCTGTAACAAATAGTATTATACATGGATATGCCGGTAGAGATGATAAAGTGGTTATCATCAAATGTAACTATGAAGATAGAACAGCCGTTATAGAAATCATAGACCATGGTAAAGGCATTGAGAACATAGATGAAGCAATGACTGCTTTATTTACAAGTTCAAATGATGAGGAAAGAGCAGGGTTAGGTTTTACAGTAATGCAATCTATAATGGACGAAGTTATTGTAACATCCGTGGTTAATGAAGGAACGACAGTTAAGTTTACTAAGACATTTTATTAATTAACCCACGTTACTACACAAGAAGGTGGGATAAAATGGATCATACGCTCAAATTAATTATAAAGGCGCAAGAAGGGGATGAGCATGCTAGAGAAGTTCTCGTAGAAGAGAACATTGGACTAGTATGGAGTTTGGTCAAGAGGTTTGCAAATAGAGGCTATGAGATGGAGGATTTGTTCCAGATAGGTAGTATAGGATTACTAAAAAGTATAGAAAAATTTGACATGAGTTATAACGTAAAGTTTTCGACTTATGCAGTACCTATGATTGTAGGAGAGATTAAACGTTTCTTAAGGGATGATGGCATGATTAAAGTAAGCCGTTCCCTTAAAGAAGTAGCTTATAAGGCAAGGCTTGTCAAAGAAAATCTGATGAGAGAGTTTGATAGAGAACCAACTATTAATGAAATAGCAGCAGGACTGGCGATGAATGTAGAAGATGTCGTAGAGGCGCTAGAAGCCAATACAGATATCGAATCCTTAAGTGCTGTTATCCATCAAGGGGATGGGAAACCTATTACGTTAGAAGATAAAATCGACCAATCGCCAGCACAGCAAAATAATATAATAGATAATATTGTTTTGTCACAGATGATAGAAGATTTATTGCCTTTAGAAAAAGAAATTATTGTTTATAGATATTTTGAAGATAGAACACAGACCGAGATTGCTCAGTTGCTAGGAATATCGCAGGTGCAAGTATCAAGAATAGAAAAGAGAATACTGAAGAAGATGAGAGGTATGTTAAATATCTCATAGGGTTTAGTCGTAAGGGGCTAGATCCTTTT
>JAVVPO010000081.1:0-11268 GCA_036655715.1 Cellulosilyticaceae bacterium
AGCCATGAATATTTTGTCATGCTTTTTATAATATTGGTTAGATTTTCTTTTGTTTCTGAAATCTTATTTTTCATTGTTAAGGCCTCCTTGGAATGTATATCACCAAAAGACTTCGTCGCAAAATTCCCATTTTTTGTCAAGCTTTTTTACATAAAAAATAACCAAGTACCTATTGATAAGTACTTGGTTATTTGAGGAACTCCTACATACAATATCTTAACTTAATGACATTTCCCTTTTTGCTATCAAGCTTATTCTTTAAGTAATTCAATAAATTCTGGACGATTTTTAATAAAATCTAACTCATTCTCTGGGTCATTTCTTAGCATATCGACAAAGGCTGTGTAAAATTGGTTATATTCTGCTTCTTCTGTTTCCGTTCCAGTTTGTTTCATCTTGATGTGTGTATATAATCGTGAATTAGAAATATCCCACTTTTTACGTAATGCAGGCAACATTTTCTTAAGTGTTGCTATACAGTTCTCCACATCTTTCATCTTTGTATATAGTTGGAAATAGGTCACATAAGTATTATAGTCCCATAGGTCAAATAATGTATTCATCTTTTCTACAATCTCTGCAAAGTACTTAGCATCTTCTAGACGTCCTTCTTTGACAGCAATTTCTATCATACAGATAAAGATTCTAAATAACTCTGTCCCTGTATTAATTACTCTATTTTCAAATAACTCAGCTGCTTTATCTAGCTGGTTCATCTTCATATAAAGTTCGCCTTGTTGCTGTAATTTATCATCAATCATATTTGGCAATTGATCAATGCATTGTTGTGCCACTTCATAATTTTTATCTCCAATATGTTGTCCAATCAGCAGTGAGATGGCTTGATAACGTACCTCTATATTTTCACTCTTTGTAAGTTGTTCAAACATATGATTAATCTGTGCTTCATAATGTCCCTTTTCTGTTACACCAAACATAACTAAACTTCCACGCATCATGGTGATAACTGTAAGGATAAGTTTATCACATGTTGGATACTCACGGATTTTATCTAATCCCATTTCAAAGCCAGCCTCAAACCCATCACTACTCATACATGTGAATAGTTCATTGGTAAATAGGCCAATCTCTTGATCGGTTAGATCCTCATTAAATGATAATAATGTATTTAAATCGATTTTCAACAATCGTGCCAGTGGCGGAAGCAATGTGATATCAGGATAGTTGTTGCCTTTTTCCCATTTGTTCACAGCTGGTGTAGATACCCCTAAATATTCGGCAATCTGTTCTTGTGTTAAACCGCGCTCATTTCTCTTCTCTTTAATAATTTGATTGATTTTCATAGCAATACTCCTCAGTGGTTGTTATTACAAAAGCTTTTGTTAGACTTATTGTACCAAACTAGGGGTTGCCCCACAATTGAGATGCAGTTAAAAAAGAGTTAAATAAATTAATTATAAGTTAACTCATTTAACCCAAAACATTAATAATTTATTCTAGTACGCCTATGTCATTAAATGGATAGATCTTACTCCCAACTTTTAATATATCGTTCGTTATACTGGACGCCCTACCATGGCTCAGTCTCGTATTCTTGATAGGAATTAGAAGAAGATAATATTTTTAGCGGACATTCTGCTTCTGTACCGTACCGCCCCGACCTTTTGCCAATCTTGTGATGGCGCAATGACACCTGTTAACTATACAGGCATTCAAGGTGTTACCTACCAATATAAAAAATAATTTTGCCCTCCCTAGGGTTTCTTAGTATATCCATCTTTATTTGTCATATATTTGAGAATCAAATACACCATTTACACCTACTTAAATCTCTCTGACCTTTAATAAATACTCTCTTCTAAATTTCTTAGTTCCCTTTAGTATTTATTTCTATGGTTAAATCTCCTTGTTCTGTACACTTCATATACTCCACAATTCTATTAATAGGCTTTATAAAATTTCTTCCTATCAATAATGCCATTCAGATAATAATAACTGCTCCAATAATTATTGTCTGCTGATACTTTTGCATATCCTCATTATCTATTATGCCAAGTAACTTCTGCATATTTATTCTAAAAGCTACTTCCCCTTTATAGTCTTTAGCATACATATTAGAAATCTTTTTAAATGGAATAAGATGCAAGTTTTTAAACTCACATCTTAAATCCACACATATTCATATACCAACCAATAAGGCTCATACCATAAAAAATACTTATTAGTGCTCCTAAACTCATAAATGGCCCAAAAGGAAAAGGCTCACTCTCTTTTCTCACTCTTAACTGGATTATGCCATAGACAGATCCTATAAGTGATCCTATAAATAACGTTAATAACACTACTTGCCATGAAGTAAATACCCCTATCATACCAAGGTATCTCACATCTCCATAACCCATGCTCTCTTTCTTAAATAGATACACAGAAGCAAAGAATAGTAGGGCTAGTATGCCATAGCCTACGACTCCTCCCCAAATACCTTGTAGTAAAAAGTCAGTATCTCGATAAAACATACTCCCGATTAAGCGTATTCCCATCGCTACACTACTGCCTGCTACTATAACCTTAGTGGGTAGTAGCATATACCTCATATCAACCACGCTAAGTACAATCATAAAAGATATCAATATACATATCATAATTCCTTGAAGTGTTATCCCCAAATTATAAATACTTACCCCATATAGTATAGCATTCAATGTCTCAATCCATATATACTGGCTATCTACATTCTTTTTGTAATGCCTACGCTTTGTTTTGAAATCAAAATACCGACTAAAAGACTCTAACACTCTAGCCCCTAATCTCTGCCTACATTTTATACAGTATGATGATTCATAGTTAATACTCTCTTCCTGTGAAATACAATAAATCCATAAATTTAAAATTTTCCCTACACATACCCCAACTAAAATTCCTATTATAGTTTCTAACATATACATCCCCTTACTATAGCATTTATTAGATACTCATTATAACAATTCTTCTTCTCTCTGTAAATCTATACAAAATATTGTCAGAATTAACAGTTCTAAGAATCCCTCTCGTAGCTAGTTCACATACATACCTATTTCTAGCGCATCAAAAAAGGCCCACCGCCTAAGCAGAGAGCCAGAATTCCCCCTATTAACCACACTCCCCCCCTACTTTCTTGGTAAATGTGGTAATAAGTGTGCGGCATTCATCGATAGTTTACTTTATAATAATAAGCTACTTACTTTTGACTTCTGGTATAGGCTTCTAGAGGTAATAGCCATTTATATAGCTCATCATGTCTCATGACATGTGGGGGCATCAGAATGCTATTTGTTACATAGACCTATGACAGGGTAGTACCTAGTTCGTTAGCGTCTTATTTGACTGTAATCTATTCAATTGATATCCCTAAGAAACCTCCGCATAAGGTTTTGTTAGGGAACGCTTTATTCTATAAATTTATTCTACTTTTCACCAGGGGGTGTGACTTATAAAATCCACTTATAGGTAGGCGTCTTTTGTGTAAAGCTTCTCTTGTCTAACCGGTATCGACCAAATTACCTTTACACCTTGTATATACCCTAGCTTTCAAAAACTCTTCAATCTTTTTTAATTTTTTGAAGTTTTCTAGAATCCAGAGCTTCAGGAGATTTAGCCATTCATGCTAACCCCCTCATATAGGTAGATAACCCTTAGATGCCCTACTGTTGCATTTTTTTCTAACTTAAAGTATCTTTTATAGTTACTTTAACTAGATTTTGAGCATAAAAAAATCGCCCTTTCGGGCGATTTTCATCTCTAATGAGAATTATTTCTTTGCTGATTCTTCAATCGCAACAGCTACTGCAACTGTAGCACCTACCATTGGGTTATTACCCATACCGATAAGTCCCATCATTTCTACGTGAGCTGGTACTGATGAAGATCCTGCGAATTGTGCATCTGAATGCATTCTTCCCATAGTATCAGTCATACCGTAAGAAGCAGGGCCAGATCCCATGTTATCTGGGTGAAGTGTACGACCTGTACCACCACCTGATGCTACTGAGAAGTATTTTTTCCCTTGCTCTAAACGCTCTTTTTTGTATGTTCCTGCAACTGGATGCTGGAAACGAGTTGGGTTTGTAGAGTTACCTGTGATAGATACATCTACGCCCTCAAGATGCATGATTGCTACACCTTCTCTAACATCATCAGATCCATAACAACGTACTTTTGATCTTTCTCCATTTGAATAAACAGTTTCTTTAATTACTGCTACTTTACCAGTTGCATAGTCAAATTGTGTTTGTACATATGTAAATCCATTAATACGTGAAATAATCTGTGCTGCATCTTTACCAAGACCTGTTAAGATAACTCTAAGGTCTTCGTTACGAACTTTGTTCGCTGATCTAGCAATACCGATAGCACCTTCAGCAGCCGCGAAACTTTCGTGACCTGCTAAGAATGCGAAACATTTAGTTTCTTCTCTAAGAAGCATTGCTCCTAAGTTACCATGTCCAAGACCAACTTTACGATCGTCTGCTACTGAACCTGGAATACAGAAAGCTTGAAGGCCTTCTCCAATTGCTTCTGCTGCATCTGCTGCTTTTGTACAACCTTTTTTAATGGCAATAGCTGCACCTACAACATATGCCCAACATGCATTTTCAAATGCGATTGGTTGGATTGATTTTGTAAGGTTGTATGCATCTACACCTTTTTCATCACAAATTGCTTTTGCTTCATCTAAGTCTTTAATACCGTATCCGTTTAATACAGCATTAATTTGGTTGATTCTTCTATCATAAGATTCAAATAATGGCATTCTACTGCACCTCCTTCTTACTCATGTCTTGGGTCAATTTTACGTACTGCTTCATCGAATCTTCCGTATTGACCTGTAGCTTTTTCTAACGCTTCTGCTGCTTCTACACCTTTTTTGATCATGTCCATCATTTTACCGAAGTGAATGAATTGGTATCCGATGATTTCATCGTTACTATCTACTCCGATTTTTGTAACATAACCTTCAGCCATTTCTAAGTATCTTGGCCCTTTTGCTACTGTTGCGTACATAGTACCAACTTGGCTACGAAGTCCTTTTCCTAAGTCTTCAAGACCCGCACCGATTGGAAGTCCACCTTCAGAGAAAGCTGTTTGAGTTCTTCCGTATACGATTTGTAAGAATAATTCTCTCATTGCTGTATTAATTGCATCACATACTAAGTCAGTATTTAATGCTTCTAAAATTGTTTTACCTGTTAAAATTTCTGCTGCCATCGCTGCAGAGTGTGTCATACCTGAACAACCGATAGTTTCTACTAACGCTTCTTCAATGATACCGTTTTTAACGTTTAATGTTAATTTACATGCACCTTGTTGAGGAGCACACCAGCCAATACCGTGTGTAAGACCGCTAATATCTGTAACTTCTTTAGACTGAACCCATCTTCCTTCTTGAGGAATTGGAGCTGGTCCGTGATTAGGTCCTTTTGCAATAGGACACATTTGTTCTACTTCATGTGAGTACATCATCGCTATGACTCCTTTCTACTGTAAAATCTAAAGATTTCTCTTTAAATTAATAAATATTTAACAACCATCTTCTATTGTATATAGGGATAAAGAATATGTCAATATTTATCGAGCTATAAACCCAATCAAATGCATTTTATCTTTTTACAATAGATGTTACAATATAGACTACTGTCATACAAACAACTATGGTCGCTCCCGCTGATGTTCCTAAATAGTAAGCTATAGCAAGGCCTACAATACCACATATCAAGGCAATGAGAATGGAATAGATATGATATTGTCTTATATTGCCTGATATATTTCTACTACTTGCTGCTGGTAATATTAAGAAAGCATTGATTAGAAGTACACCAATCCAAGGAATACATAATACGACAACTACAGCTACAATACTTGTAAATAACATCTGAATCATAAGTGTATGCACTCTTCGGCTATTAGCTAGTGATTTGTTAAGACTTGTAATGACTAAATTATTAAAGATAAAGTACCATAATAGTAAAATAACAATATCTACTACCGCTAAAGTAAGTAAATCAATCCCTCTAATACTTAGTAAATCTCCAATCAAATAACTCGTATACTGATTAAAATTTCCCCCTTGTGATAAAAGCATGGTACCTAGTGCCACCGTTCCTGCTGAAAATACACCAATCACCGTATCTATCGTTGTAGGATGCTTATAGCTAAAGTAAGAAATAATAAGACCTAATAAAATAGCAAAAGCCACCATGGACCATGTCGGATTTCCTACACCTAGCACAACCCCTACACCTATTCCAGTCAAGGCGCTATGCCCAATAGCATCTGAGAAAAAAGCCATTTTTTGGTTAACCACCATCGTACTTAGTAGCCCGAGTATAGGCGCTGCAATCACAATACCTATAAAGGCATTTTTCATAAAATCCATATCTAAAAATGAAAATGGAAAAAGAATTTCTATTACTCTATATATTGTTTCCACTGAATTAATCCTCTCTTCGATTTATTAACCACCCGCGACCTATTGTCCTAAACAAAATATTTCTTTCGTGTAGGGATTTGCCAATACTTCTTCTGGTGTACCCATGCAAACTACCTTTTTATTAAGTAAAATAGCCTTATCGCAAATCATAGGAAGAAGCGGTATATCATGGGTAATAATGACAATAGCCATATGATATTTCTCTCTTAGTTTTCCCACTGTATCGTAGAAAATTTTCTTACCATTAATATCTACTCCCGAAATAGGTTCATCTAAGAGTAGAATGTCTGGCAATGGCATAAGGGCTAGAGCCAACAACACTCTTTGTAATTCTCCACCAGATAAAGCGCCAATCTTACGGTCTATAGCATACTCTAAATTCACTTCTCCTAGTGCCTCGTAGGCTTGCTTTCTAAACTTCTTGCTTACCTTGAGCCAGACAGGCGTCTTTTGCATACAAGAAGCAAACAAATCCAAGACACTAATAGGAGTCGTCCTATCAAAATTCAAATGTTGTGGCACATAGCCTATAATAGGTGAAAATTTCTGATTATCCTCTTGGTGTGTAACATAGTTTACTTTTCCCACATAATCCTCTTCACCTAAAATAGTCTTAAAAAGTGTTGTCTTCCCTGCCCCATTAGGTCCTATAATAGCTGTAATCTCCTTGCAATGGATATGCATATTCACTCCGTCTAGGATAAGTGTCTGATTTTTTTTGACTGTAATATCCTCTAGCTTGGTACAACAAAATTCACAGTTTTTCATAATCCATACGCCTCTTTCAATACCTCAATATTTTTCCTCATCCTCTGTACATACTCTACTTCTCCTTGATTTACCTGCGAGCCCGTTGTAACAAGGGAATCTAACTCATAAATCCTGCTTTTACTTTCTCTTCCTATAGTCTTCACAATACCAAGATTTTTGTACTGTAACTCTGTAAATATCCTTTGTATTTGATTTTCCTCTATCAGCTTAATAATCTCTTCTACCTCTCTAGCCGTAGGAGCTTCTTCTTCTCCAGATATCATTGCTACAATTTCTAATCCGATTTCTTCTGCTAAGTACTCAAAAGAATTATGCACTAGCACTATTTTTCGCCCCTTTAAGCCACTTAGTTCTTGTTGCATTTCAGTTTTTACCCCTACAAGTTCCTCTACATAATTTTTTTCATTTATTTTATATTGTTCTTTATGCTTAGGATCTAATTCTTGTAGCCCTTGTGATATGTTTTTCACCTGTTCTATACTACCTTCTATACTTAACCAAATATGTTCATTAGCATGGTTATGTCCACTATGTTCATCCTCAAAGTTGCCTTCTATGTGAGTATCACCGGCTTCATCCGCATGTTCTTCTTTAGCATTATGCGCGTCTTCTTGATTATGCTCCTCTTCGTGGTAGCCTAGTATCTCCTCTAAAGTCTCGCTAGCATTAATCACCTGAAGCTCCTTATTTTGCTCATAGGCTTTTGTAATAAAACTTTCTGCACCTAGCCCATTAATCACTAGAATTTGTCCTTCTTGCAAAGTTTTCATATCTTCTACTCGTAGCTGATAATCATGTAAGCAGCCCACCTGACTACTTGTCATATTCCTCACATTGATAGGTACATCTTTAGTCAGTTCTTTCACATGCATATACATAGGATAAAAAGAAGTAATCACTGTCATTTGTTCTTCTTGCAATGCAGTATCTACATCAAGCTCCGTGGTTGTATTATACCTGCTTATAATAAATCCTATATAGGCTATCAAACATACACTTAAAATAATTGTTTTTTTATATTTCATACCTTCTCCTTAATGATAACTATTTTCATTTAATTTCTATTATACTCTTTTTCTTAAAAAACACAAATATTTTTTTACATAAACAAAGTTCAGAATGGTACACTCCACGCTGAACTTTGTTGTCTTATCTCAATTGCCTCTTATCTTAAATTGTACATTCTTAATTGGTCCCCCGTAGGTATAGTCGCCTTGTTAGTGCATATCCCTACTTGGCTATTTTTAATGATGTTCGTCATCAAATCTAATTGCTTATTGACATCTTTTATATCACTCTTCACAATCTGCTGTTGCATATCTACTACATACTCTATATCTACACCCATAATCATAAGAATTTGTAAGATACTTGCCTTTTTCATATCGTTACTTAGTAGCCCAAATTGATTTTGCACATCACAGATGGCATCTGACTTAGCCATTTCAACCTTTTCCCGACTTAGCTCCGCCTTTAAAATAGGCACCATATTATTGATAATATCAATAGAGGTCTGATACTCCGGATCCCTATAAGTATAAATACTAATATTGTTAGGGAAAGAAGCATTCATACTACTACCATAAGCACCCTTTTTAACCCGGATGTTAGGTTGTAAATAGTTTTTAGTAATATAGGCTGCAGATAGATAGTCTAGTCCATTGACATATTCTTGCCCTTTATCATAACTATATAACAAGTAGTCTACATTGGTCTGTTTATAGTATATGTTTGTTTGATTTGTTTTAGTAAAAGTATAAGTTAATTTTTCCTTATCTTCTAATCTATTATCTTTACAGTAGCCTCGCCAAATCTCATTCATTTCTTTAAATGTCTCTTTATCTGTGGCTACTCCTATATAGCTTCCTTCACTAGGACCAATTTGCTTATCTATAGCCTTAACGCCTTCTATAAACTCATTATTGCCATTTTTCTTAATATCTACGCAAAATTCATACAATGGATAGTATTCCTCATACATATACCGCTTACTACCTTCTTGTCCTACCATATTGAGATAGGTCAAAGCACTAATAACATCTGATTGGAAGTCTCCTATGAACTCAGCTATAAATCCATCTAATTGATATTTATACCATTCATCACTTTTATTTAATAAGTTTTCTCTTGCCTTCTCAAGTAGCTTGTCTTGCTGTTTATTATTTTTAGACGTTACCAAATTAACTTTGATATAAGGTGTATACCCTGATTTGTTATCTATGGCTGTTGTATTGGTACTAAGTATCCCTTCAAATGGACTAATTTCTCTAGCTGCCTGATTCAAGAAAACAGGATATAGGAACAAATAAGGCAACTCTTCTTGTGCGATATGATCTGTTGAGAAATAAAGTTCGCTACTGACAAGTTCACTATCTGTCTTATATAAAGTATAAGCAATATCGTCTTTTATCTTTTTCTTGTACTTCATATGATTATCTAGAACAAGCCCTTTAAGTCCAACTTCTGTGAGCCCTGAGTGCTTGTGTTCTTCTTGCCATTTTCTCATATCTATGACAATTTGAGGCCATTCCTCTTTTTTTACTGGTGAAAGAGTAAGAGGATTTTCAATCTCAGCATTATCTTTAGGAAGTATTTGTATATCTGTCACATAAGGTGAACCTATTAGAATCTCCTTGTAGCCCTCTTCTATATCTTCTAAGTTTGCAATATGTTCTTTTACTTTATAATACTGGTCAATGTCCTTTTCATGCGCCCATGCACTTAGCATATTTTGAGCAATATTAACCCCTCTTGTAGATGCTTTATCCCCTTGATAAACAGAGAGCTTTGTTCTTTCTAATATGTTTTTTTCTAACTCTTTTTCTTCTTTAGATAGTGCTTTCATCTCCTCTACTGTGGTATCTAAAATAGCTGTTATTTTATCCACTTGTTCCTCTGGCACATTTGCAATAACTACCGAATACACAGGATATTTTAGTTCACCATCTTTATAAACTTCTACATTTTTGATACCCTGTTCTCTAAGTCTTGTAATAAAATAAGAATTAGGGGCAAGCATATAAGCATTGGTCCATAAATCTAACTCAGACATTTGCTCACTACTTAAAGCCTCTTTAATCAAGAAACTCTTAATGACAAGTGCTCCATCTCCACCCTCATAAGTTTCTATGACGTCAGTTTCTATAGGCGTAGGTTCTACATTGACATCAATGGATTCTCTTGTCTCTGTATATTTATCAAAATAGCTGCTAATTGTTTTCAAAGTTTTATTAATAGGTAAATCTCCATACAGAATAACCATCATATTTTGAGGATAATAATACCGCTCATAGGTTTCTACAAACTCTTTATACGTTAATGTAGGAATCTCTGCTACACACCCACCACTATCATTGGCATAATGTGTATCTTTGTAAAGCGCCTCTCTGATTTTCCTAAACACTATACGACTGGCACTACTACTTGCGCCTTTCATTTCATTGTAAACTACCCCACCAAATTTTTCAGTTGTAGGATCATAATAAAAAGCTTCCTCATAGAAATTGCTAGGCTGGTTAAGCATATCTGGATTTAATATACTATCTAAATACACACCCAGTAACCCTTCAAAGCTTTCCTTATAAGGTGTACAAAAAGGATACATAGTCAAATCTGAACTTGTGCTAGCATTCATATAAATATGTGGATAAACTGCGTTAGCATCAAAGAACAAACTAGCTGATGGATATTTGTTAGACCCTGTAAATACACTATGTTCTATAATGTGATTTACCCCTGTGCTATCTGTTGTAGGTGTTTTAACCCCTAATGTAAAACATGTCTTTTTATCTTTATTTTCTATCCATACTACTTGCAATCCTGTCTTTTCGTGTTTATAAGTATGTATGGTATCTTGCCCATGCACGATTAGTTCTCCTTCTACAAAGTCAACCGGACTTGCACTAACACTTGTTATACTCAGTATAAATACAATGATTAATATTCCTATTTTCTTTTTCATTCTAGCATCTACTCCTTTTATGTCCTATTAGGTTAGAGTATGCATTTTTCCATGGTTCATACTAAATCTTTTTCAACTTATATAGCTATTATTTATATAGTTGTTTATA
>JAVVPO010000082.1:0-2147 GCA_036655715.1 Cellulosilyticaceae bacterium
TAGTACACTTATACTTTGTGAAATTATGTCTGAATATAACATCAAAAAAATGGTCTTTAGCTCCTCAGAAGGCTTCTATGGAGATAATGGCTCACAAACAAGTGTCTACGGAAGTGCTAAACTTATGATTGAACGTATTCTATCTGAAGTTTACAAAGCTGATCCTAGCTGGGGTATCCAAATTGTACGTTATCTTAATAAAGAAAATGATATTTACAATACAGAGCATATCAATGTTGAAGATATGACTAAAATCTATATTGATGCTTTTAAAGACATCCAAGAAGGTACTCTTGAAACCTATGAGCTTAATTTTGATAACCAAACGATTTCTCTTGAACCTGCTAATGTTTATTCAGAATATCTTGTAAAATAATCTTAGCGCTAAAGACATATAGTCAAGGGATCTATCCCTTGGTTATATGTCTTATTTGATTTAAAAATAACTAATTCCTAGTTATTTTCTTAATATAAAGAACTATGCTATAATAAAGTACTTTATAACTATAAAACCTTGGAGACTAACTTATGGAAAATTTTATTTTATCATTTAATGTGGTTCTACCACTTTTTTTAACTATGTCCTTGGGCTATGGGCTTAAACGACTTAAAATGTTTGATGCTTCCGGTCTAGAAGTCATTAACAAAATTTGTTTTCGGGTCTTTTTACCCCTACTCTTATTTAATAATATTTATAAGACAGATTTACAAAGTGCCTTTAATTTAAAGCTCATTAGTTTTGCAACTCTAGGTGTTATCGCTAGCTTTATTCTACTTATGCTGATTATCCCTATTATAGAAAAAGATAATCCTAAACGTGGTGTCATGATTCAAGGCATCTTTAGAAGCAACTTTATTATCTTTGGACTTCCTATTGTCCTCTCCTTGTTTGGCGAAGCTCACTCAGGTGTTCCTTCTCTAGTTAGTGCTGTTGTTGTTCCTTTATTTAATGCTTTATCTATAGTGGCCTTAGAGATGTACCGAGGAGGCAAAGTATCTACAAAAAAAATTCTAAAGGGTGTTGTAACCAATCCACTTATCATTGGTTCTGTCCTAGGCATTCTCTTATTAGTTCTCAATATTAAATTACCTTCGTCTATTGAAAAAACAATTAGCGATGTTTCCAAAATAGCTACACCTTTATCACTTATTGTCCTAGGTGGCTATTTTACATTTAGTACCGTAAAGGGACATCTTAAGCAACTTCTTGTGACACTTATAGGTAGGCTTATTCTCTTACCTTGTCTATTTATTCCCCTTAGCATTGCCATGGGATTTAGGGATGTGGAACTTGTTACCCTTATCGTCTTATTCGGTGCTCCAACCGCTGTGTCTTCATTCACTATGGCTCAGCAAATGAATGGCGATAGTGAACTTGCAGGGCATGTAGTCGTATTTGGCTCCGCACTTGCTGTTATAACTATTTTTGTATGGATTTTTGTCACTAAGCAGCTTGGTTATATTTAAGCCTATTTTTCCACAAAAAAGGTTGTACTTTATGGGCGTGATGGCTTCACCATTCACAGCATAAGGTACAACCTTTTTTATTTATAGTTTTTTGCTCTTTCAAGTATCTTTGCATAAACCTCTTGAATTTGTGGTTCTTTGGCTGCATACTTTATGACATCTTCAAAAGTCATCCACCTTACACCACTATTTTCATCTGGTTTAATAATAAGTTCAGCTTCTTCATCTGCTTCTAATAAGTAGGCAAATGAGAGATGCAAATGAGAAGAAACAAACTTTCCTTTTTTTATATGCGCCTTAACGGTCAATGAATCTAGTGAAATAACATCCTCCGTAATAGGTACTATATTCTCAACCCCAGTTTCTTCCTTAGCTTCTTTAATGGCTACAGCTAATAAATCTTCTTCTCCATCAGCATGGCCACCCGTCCATGACCAAGCATCATATATGTTATGATAAATCATAAGTACTTTATCTCTTGTCTTATTAAGAATAAATCCAGACCCTGTTAAATGAGCTACTACATTTTCTCTTGTGAGTATCTCATCAAATGCCTCATGGCATTGTAATATAAGTTCTTTATCTCTTGTTTCTTGCTCATTATAAGGTTTATAAACTTCTAGTTCTTCTATCCAGTTCATTTTTTACTCCTTTACTTCTCACTCTTTTATTTATCTTTT
>JAVVPO010000082.1:2247-10431 GCA_036655715.1 Cellulosilyticaceae bacterium
TCTTTTATTTATCTTTTCTCTATCTTTTGTTTATCCTTTGTCATCTATTATTGTTCAAATAATGCCTCACCTAATTTCACAAATCCTTGTAGTAGCATATAAGCCTTAACATCCATTTTTACATCACTTGCTAATAATACCTCGGCGTCTTCTCTGGATAGAAGAAACGCCTCAATATCTTCATCTGCTTCTAAATACTCTTTGCTAATAGTCCCCTTACAAGTACAATATATAAGGGCTGCTGACTCCTCCGTCATCCCAGCTGAAAGATATACTTTGCTTCTTGAAATTTTTTCTTTAATTTCTATTAATTCTAATCCCGTTTCTTCTTTTAATTCTCTCCCTAATGTACTTTTTATATCTTCATCTGAATCTATTAGCCCTGCTGGTAATTCATATACATAGTCATTTAAGGGTACTCTAAACTGTCTAATAATGACCAACTGGTTTACCTCGCTGTGTAATGCGGCGATTACAACTGCATCTACTTTTTCTTTCTTCCCATTAAAATACTGATTTTTAAGATCCTCATATTTTTTTCTTGAGGCTATCATCCAGTGCTTTTCCTCACCTTTTTTGTTCTTATATGTAGCATCATACAAACTAAGAAATCTCGTTTCTGCTAATGCTGTTAGTTTTTCTATTTTATTTTCACTCATTTGCCTATCTCCCCTTTTTTAGTTTACTCGTCATCCTATGCATACTGCCCTAATTTACGTTTGATACGCTGTAAAGCATTATCTATACTCTTAATAGATTTCCCTAAGTCTTTAGCAATCTCGTGGTAATTCCTACCTTCTGTGTGAAGGTTTAACACCCTCCACTCTAAACTACTTAAAGATTCTTTGATATGTTTTTGTAGATTAGCCAAATCTTCTTTATAGATGAGAAAATCTTCTGGTGTAATAGTATCATTCCCCTTGATCGTATCCATCAGTGTAATGCTATCATCTTCTTCAGTACTAACAGGAATATTAAGAGATATACTTGTATTAAGTGGTATGTGCTTTTGCCTAGTTGCCATTTTAAAAGCTGTACTAATTTGTCTTGTTATACATAAGGTTGCAAATGACTTAAAGCTTGCATCCTTAACAGGGTTGTAATCACATATAGCTTTAAATAATCCTATCATACCTTCTTGAATCAGATCTTCTTTATCAGCTCCTATAAAATAATTAGACTTAATTCTTTTTCTAACAAATATTTTATATCTCTGTACGAGCACTTCTATTGCCTGTATCTGTCCTTCTCTGTAGCACTCAATTAGATCTTCATCTGGTAAATCCTCTAATTGATTTATTTTAAGATTAATAGCACTCATAAGCTCCTCCTTAATCTAGGTCTCCCTTACGAAGACTCTCAATAAGTATTATCATTCATGGCTTGTCCTATATTACTATTATACTATAAATGTTGAAATTTGTTAAGATATCGTCCCCCTTCTAGGAAGAATAATTAATCGCTTATTTTAAATCTTATCTCAATAAAAAAATAGCCCTTAATGTATATTTCTATACCTTAAAGACTTATTTTTTATATTTAGAAGTATCTTTGTCTTACAACTTCATACACTAAAATACTTGCTGCTACAGAAGCATTAAGTGATGTTACTTTACCGTACATTGGAATACTTACTACGAAGTCACACTTGCTTTTTACAAGTTTTGAGATACCTTCTCCTTCGCTACCAATAACAATACCAATTGGTCCACGCATGTTATCTGTATAGATGATTTCTCCATCCATGTCTGCACAAGCTACCCAAATACCTTTTGCTTTTAATTCTTCTATTGTTTGAGCAATATTTGTTACTTTAGCAACTTTCATATACTCAATAGCTCCAGCTGATGCTTTTGATACAGTAGATGTAAGTCCAACTGCTCTTCTTTTTGGAATAATGATACCATGTACTCCTGCATTATGTGCTGAACGAATGATTGCTCCTAAGTTATGTGGATCTTGAATATTATCTAATATAAGGATGAAAGGATCTTGCCCTTTTGATTTTGCATCATTAAGAATTTCTTCTACATCTACATATTGATGTGCTGATGCATAAGCTACTACCCCTTGATGTTTTTCCATATTTGTTATTTCATCAAGTCTAGATTTTTCTACTTCTTGAAGTAAGATTCCCTTGCTCTTTGCATCACCAATGATTTTTTTGATAGAACCTTCTGTAGCGCCTGTTTGCACTAAGATTCTCTCAATATCTCTACCAGATTTTAAAACCTCGATTACTGAGTTTCTACCAAATAATAAATTCTCATCTAATCCTGTTTCCTCTACAACCTCTTCTACATAAGGTTTTCTTGGCTTGTATTTTGATGCTCTATCAGCTGTTTCACCTGATTTGTTATAAGGTTTGCCATATGTTTTGTTGTTTTCCTTATTTTCCACCTGACCTTCTGTCTTTTCAGCTGGTTTGTTATAAGGCTTATTGTATGGCTTGTTATATGGTTTGCTGTATGGTTTGTTTTCTGATTGGCCTTCTACCTTTTCAGCTGGTTTGTTGTAAGGCTTATTGTATGGCTTGTTATATGGTTTGCTGTATGGTTTGCTGTATGGCTTATTTTCTGATTGACCTTCTGTCTTTTCACCTGGTGTTGTAGCTGGCTTGTTATAAGGCTTATTGTATGGTTTGTTATAAGGCTTATTACTTGGCTTATAAGGTGCTTTATTTTCTCCGCCCTCTTGAGGTTTGTTAGTTGTTCTTGGTTTGTAATTACTTTTTCTAGCCATCTGCTTAGGTGCTTGATTATTCGTTTCCATTTATATTATTTCTCCTTTTTTGATCTTATCTCTTTAATATCATCTTTTGATATACCACCAATTAGGAATATCACTATAGCATAGACTACTGCGCCTACGCCTACTGAACCTAATGTCATAATGGCATTATCTAATGTCGCTGTACTATCTAGTACTAATGAAAGGCCTTCATACGCCCCCCATGCACATATACCCATAATAGCTGATGCAATAATAGGTTTAATAATAACAAGCGATACATTAAATCTAAATCCTGTTAATTTTCTAATAGCTATATAGTTATAAGCTGTAAAAACTGTATAACCTATAATAGATGCTACTGCCGCTCCTGTAGCCTTTAGAGGAGAAGCTACTAATACAAAGTTAAGTATCCCCTTAATAACTGCCGCTATAACCAATCCTTTTACAGGTATCCATACATTACCCATACCTTGAAGTATTCCAGTAAAGGCCTGACCTAGCATAATAAATCCAATACTGAGCGCTGATACCATAAGGATATTAGCTCCTTCTGGTGCCCCTGGATAAATCATATTCATAATAGGCGCTGCAAGTACAGCAAGTCCTACTGCTGCTGGAAGGGAAATAAGAAGAGCAAATCTTGAACCAAGCTCTATCTTACTTTGTACTTCTTCTTTATCTTTTTTGGCCATCGCTTCTGCAATAGCTGGTACAACACCTGTTACGAGTGCCATCCCAAAAGTAAGTGGGAAGTTAATAAAGGTTGCAACTTTTGTAAGCTGACCAAATGAAGCAGTTGCCTGCAAATCTGTTAGCCCATACTCAAGTAATCTTGCTGTTACTAATGCTGAATCCATAAAAGTCATAACTGAGTTTACAGCGGCTCCTATAGAAATAGGAATAGCTATTGCAAGAACTACCTTTGATACACTTTTAAAGTCTACCCCTGTGTTTTGGTGCTTATCTGTCTTTATCTCTGCTTGAATTGTGGGTTTATGTTTTATGTAAAGAATAGCTAATACCGCCGCTCCACATAATCCACCTGCTACTGCCCCAAATGAAGCGCCACCTGCTGCATAACCAACATTTGGCATAAACATATAAGCTAAAGAGAGTCCTACTACTACTCTACCTAAGTTTTCTAACACCTGTGAAATTGCTGTAGGCACCATGTTTTGCATACCTTGGAAGTATCCTCTGTAAACTCCCATGATACAGACAAAAATAGGGCTAAGACAAAGTCCCCAAAGTGAATAAACAGTTGGCTGCTCCCACTTGAATGCATCAATCATAATAGGTGCTCCAAACCCTAATAAAGCGGCCATAACTATCCCTACAATAATCATAAGTTTCATGGTGTGCTTAAAAATAAGATGGGCCTCTTGGTATTTACCTAATATACGTTTTTCTGCTACAAGCTTCGCCATAGTAGATGGAATGCCTATAATAGCAATTGCTGTAAAAAGGGTGTAGATAGGATATCCATAGCCGTAATATCCCATACCTACATCACCGATTAGCATTGTTAAAGGCACTCTAAAGAATGCGCTAAGTACTTTTGCAAAAAGAGCTGCTACTGATAAAATCAGGGTGCCTTTAACAAATTTACCTGTGTTACTTGACATTTTTCTCCTCCTTTGTATCCATCAGACCTTTAATTCCAACTGTAATAAGCTCGTCAATACGTGCTATTTGTTTGTCTAAATAAAGATATCCGATCAGTGCTTCAAGACCTGTTGCATGTCTATAATCTCTTATATCTGCATTTTTAGGACTAGAAATACTCTTGGCATTTCTGCCTCTTCTAAGCACTTCTTTTTCCTCTTCTGTGAGGATAGGTTCTATAATATGATAAATGCCTGCCTGAGCTTCTGCTCTTACCAAATCTCTAGATGCCTTGTGTAATTTGTTAACTGGTGCATTTCCTTTGTTAATTACATAGGTACGCACAAAAATCTCGTAGACTCCATCACCTATATAGGCTAGAGCAAGTGGTGAATATTCTCTAGCGCTACGCTGATTAGTTTCTGCCGTTTTCTCTATTAGCATACTTGCTTTTTGATCCATAAATTTCTCCTTATATTAGATACGTTTAAAACGTACACCTTCTCTTGTATCTTCTATAAGTACACCATTATCTTTTAAGAATTCACGTACTCTATCTGCCTCTGCAAAATTCTTTGCCTTCTTAGCCGCTGTTCTTTGATTAATATATTCCTCAATCTCTTCATCAGATAAATTATGTGTACCTTCATCTCCACTTTCGTAAATAAGACCTAATATATTAATAAGCTTTTGAAGTTCATTATAGACTTCTTGTGTAAAGATTTGAGATGCGCCTTCTTTAGCATAAGTATTTGCAAACTTAACAAGTTCAAAAATAAAGCTAATCGCATCTGCTGTATTAAAATCATCTTGCATTGCTTCATGGAATTTCACTTCATATTTTGGAAGTTCTTTCAAAAGTTCTGCTTCACTTTCTGAGATTTCTACATCTGCCGCATTAGTTAAAGCATACTCTAAGTTACTCACACAGTTTTTAATACGCTCTAAACCATTTTTAGCTGCTTCCATTAAATCCCCACTAAAGTTAAGTGGACTTCTATAATGCGCACTAAGCATGAAGAATCTCACTACATCATATCCAAAAGTATCTCCTACTTCACGTAAAGTCTTAAAGTTACCTAAGGACTTAGACATTTTTTTATTGTCTATATTGAGGAAACTATTATGCATCCAGTAATTACTAAAAGTCTTACCATTTGCCGCTTCACTTTGTGCTACTTCATTTTCATGATGTGGGAATACAAGGTCTTCGCCACCTGCATGGATATCTATAGTCTCTCCAAGATATCGCTTTGCCATAGCAGAACATTCAATATGCCAACCTGGTCTACCATCACTCCATGGGCTAATCCAGAAAGGTTCCCCTTCTTTTTTAGGTTTCCAAAGTACAAAGTCCATCGGGTTTTTCTTCTCATTTGCCACTTGAATTCTAGCTCCAGCTTCAAGTTCATCTAGCACTTTCTTAGAAAGTTTCCCATATCCTTCAAAGGACTGGGTATCAAAGTATACCGTACCTTCTACTTCATAAGCAAAACCTTTTTCAATTAAAGTACTTATCATACACACAATAGATTCTATCTCTTCTGTTACTCTTGGATGATGAGTCGCTTTTTCTATATTAAGATTCTCTGCATCTTTAAGTGTTTCAGTAATATAGTAGTCTACCAGTTCTGAAGTTTGTTTCTTTTCTTCATTTGCCTTATTGATAATTTTATCATCTACATCTGTAAAGTTCTGTACATAATTTACTTGATATCCTAATGTTTCAAAATATCTTCTTACTGTATCAAAAACAATATAAGGTCTTGCATTACCTATATGAATAAGATTATATACAGTTGGTCCGCATACATACATTCTCACCTTATTTTCTTCGATAGGTTTAAATTCTTCTTTTTGCTTAGTTAGTGTATTATAAATTTTAATCATTGTTTGTATTTCCTTCCTTTATTATTACAGTTGATTTGTACTCTTCGCATACTTCTTTTCCTATACATTCAGGATTCATGCAGTGATGCGTATAAGTCGTTTCAACCTTTTTTGTAGCTTCTTCTATGTTTTTTATCTTTTCTTGTAATGCCTCTACAGCATTACCCAATTTGCAAATTTCCATTTGTATAGGGTCTGGCATTCTTACTTGATCCAAAGTAGTACATGGATTAATTCTTTCTCCTTTTAGTCTCACAACCCTTCCAGGAATACCTACTACTGTAGAATCCTCAGGTACTTCTTGTAAAACTACAGCATTAGCTGCTATTCGGGAATTATCACCTACTTTGAAAGGACCTAATATCTTAGCACCCGTGCTAATCATCACATTATTTCCAATAGTTGGATGTCTCTTACCCTGATCTTTCCCTGTGCCGCCAAGCGTCACACCATGATAGATGGTTACATCATTACCTATCTCACAAGTTTCTCCAATGACCACACCCATTCCGTGATCAATAAATAATCCTTTTCCAATTGTTGCTCCTGGATGGATTTCTATACCAGTACAGCCTCTAACTATTTGAGAAATAAGTCTAGCTGAAAAATAATGTTTCTTTTTGTATAATTTATGTGAATACTTATGAAATAAAATAGCATAAAAACTTGGATATAAAAAAACTTCTGCCACGCTTTTAATTGCTGGATCCCTTAATTTAATAACATCAATTTGCTCTTTAATATACTTCATCTATGATCCCCCCAAAAAAATAATAGCCCTGCCCTCTTTTCAGAGGCAAGACTATGCTCACGGTTCCACTCTGCTTAAAGCATGCTCTGATGCTTTATCTTATTAAACTTTAACGCAGTTCTACGGAATACACTACTTAATTTTCGTATATTCAGCTCCAGAATGCACTTCATATCTCCACATTATAAAACTCTCTCAGCTTATGAGTTTCTCTCTGCAATAAGTTAAAGATATTACTCTTTCCTTCATAGCCTTTTATTATCTCTATTTAGTATATTAAATTGTCATTCATCCGATGCATTGTCCACTTCATTATCTACAAAACTTACTTCATTATAATATAACACTGCACTTGTTTCAACTAATAGTTTATTTATCTAGTAAAACAATAGCCTGACTAGCTATTCCTTCTTCTTTTCCTGTAAATCCTAAGCCCTCTTCAGTAGTCGCTTTTACATTGACCTGATCTACTGTAATTTCTAAAGCACTTGCTATATTTTCTCTCATTTTCATAATATGAGGGGCCATTTTAGGCCTTTGAGCAATAATCGTAGAATCTATATTATTTATTTTTATATGATTTGTTTTTAGTAACTGACCTACATATTCAAGTAATGTGATGCTAGAAATCCCCTTATACTGAGGATCTGTATCGGGAAAATGCTTTCCTATATCGCCAAGCGTGGCTGCGCCTAGTAATGCATCCATTATAGCATGAATCAGCACATCTGCATCAGAATGTCCAAGTAGACCCAAATGATGTGGTATTTCTACCCCACCCATTATTAATTTTCTTTCTTCTACCAACTTATGCACATCATAGCCCATTCCTATCCTAAGCATTAGTTTTCTCCTCTCATTTTCTTTTATATTTATTATAACATACTTCATGAATTTTTTTTAGGGGCTGTTGTCTTAACAATCCCTTCTTACTCTATATTTAATGGGTGATTTTTTCTACTTCATCTGACAAAATAACTACACGTCCTCTTTCCACTTCTAAAAAGCCTCCACACACTTTATATCTAAAGGTTCTTCCTTGGCTTACAATTTTGATAATACAAGGAGAACTGACCGCAAGCAACGGTGCATGCCCTGCTAAAATAGTTATTGAACCATTCGTAAGCATAAAGAGGTTATACACTTACAGAAATGTATAAAAACGGGCAACGGTTTGATCTCATCATATTAGACATGTGTATGGA
>JAVVPO010000083.1:0-10411 GCA_036655715.1 Cellulosilyticaceae bacterium
TTTTTGCTTTATTATTGTGCATCATACATTTCTTTTTCAACATCGATAAAGACTTGAGCAATAACGCCATAAGCCTTACCCCATGCATCAATGATTTCATCTGTAGCAGCATCACCTAATACATTTTTGATAGCTTGAAGAAGATTAGCTCCTACGATAGGATATTGCTCTTTAGTTACCTTAACAGCTACATGTTTAGCAGCAATTTTTTTGACAGCAGGAAGAAGAACTCCTAAGTTATCAATGTTTTGTGCTGCAGCTAAAATAGTCATAGCAAGTGCTTTAGGTTGTTCACCTGAAGCCTGACGTGCCATATCAAACTGAGGTTTTACTTCTGGGTTATTTGTAAATAGAGTTTCATAAAAGTTTTCTGTGATAGCTACGCCGTGTTCTTTTAATACAGGTACAGTACTTTTGATAATTTCGATTGTTTTTTGATCTAACATTTTAATTCCTCCAATGGTTGTATAATAATTGTTTTGATTTTAAATATAAAGTAATAGTAAAGGTAAATAAGTAATCCTACGATGATAAGTTTAAGCCAAGGTTCCAAGATAATAAGTGGAAATAGGAGCATGGTTGTAGCAAAACTAAGTAAGATACATTTTCTCTTTCTACTAAGTTGTTTGTTTTCTACAAAATCTTTGGCATATTTCTTGTAAATAGAAGTAGAAATAAGCCAGTGATGAAATTTGTCTGAACTTTGACTATAGAAGTAGGCACTTAGCATGACTAGAGGCGTAGTAGGAATAATAGGTAAAAAGATACCTACAATACCTAGTAAAAGAGCTAAGGTTCCTAGAACTATAAAAATCCATTTTTTAAGGTGATACATAGTAAGGGGAACGCCTCCTTTAAAGGTGTATTTATAATATACATTTAATATAACATAGAAAAATTAAATGTGCAACAAAAATACACTTTATTTTTTAAATCTTTTCAAATAGCCGATATGTGGTAGAATAAGAACAAAAGATTGAGAAAGGAGCTAGTGATTATGCAATTATCTAAGTTTACGGACTATGCTTTTCGAGCACTTATTTATTTGGCGGAGCATCAGGACAAATTAAGTACAGTAGAGGAACTTGCATCGCAGCTTGAAGTATCCGAGCATCATCTTAAGAAGGTCATACATAAATTAGGGACAACAGATTATGTGATCAGTCTAAAAGGAAGAGGTGGTGGACTGAAGCTCGGATTGCCACCAGAAGCGATTAACCTAGGAGAAGTACTTAAAGTGACTGAGGATAATCTCATTTTAGTGGAATGCCTTGGAGATGGTGGACACTGTACCTATGCGGTGAAGGGGTGTAAACTAAAGGGTATTATTAGTCAGTCACTAGATAAGTTCGTGGAAGAATTTGGTCAGTATAGTTTGAAAGATATTATGGAGTAGCCGGATTTTGAACTATATGTTATGTTATTGGTTAGATAGGTAGATAAGTTAAGTTGAATAAGTAGAAAAAATTAGGAGGGGGATTACTTGGATCTTATATTTTACATGGAGATTATAGGTACTATCGTCTTTGCCATGCAAGGAAGTAGAGTAGCTATTGAGAGGAAACTAGATATATTAGGGATTATGATACTTGGATTGTCAACGGCTGTTGGCGGAGGAATGATAAGAGATATTATACTCGGCAATACACCACCAGCCATGTTTATTAATCCGATTTACTGCATCGTGGCGACAGTAACTGTGGTAGTGGTTATTGCAACTTATAAATATCAAGCGAAGATGATAGGGAGTGAAAAATATCCTTATATCGTAATGTTACTAAATCTTTCTGATGCTATAGGGCTTGGTATATTTACTGTAGTTGGAGCGAATATAAGTATTGGGCGTGGTTATGCAGATAATATCTTCTTGTGTAGTTTCGTAGGGGTTATGACAGGTGTTGGGGGAGGCATTCTAAGGGATGTGCTAGCTAATCGTACACCTATTGTTCTTCAGAAGGAAATCTATGCAGTAGCTTCTATTATAGGGGCGATTAGTT
Source organism: Cellulosilyticaceae bacterium (assembly GCA_036655715.1). Taxonomy (GTDB): domain Bacteria; phylum Bacillota; class Clostridia; order Lachnospirales; family Cellulosilyticaceae; genus JAVVPO01. The sequence goes on from JAVVPO010000083.1 coordinate 1,998, forward strand.
ATTGTTATCTTAATAAATGGATACCACACAATATAGCACTTTACTTGGCAGTAGCTATTATTGTGGTGATAAGAATGGTGGCGGTTTACAAGGATATGCATTTACCGGCTGTTATACACGAAGAAGTAGGTATAGCGTGTTATGAGTCAGAAGGCATGATAGATCAGATTTAGTTAATAGAATGAATTAGCCTAATTAGGGCAACAATTAAGCAAAAAAGAATTAAATATCAGCTTGATAAAATAGAAATAAAGTTGAGGTGGGAGTGTTATGAGAAAGAAATCTGGATGGGGATTAGGACTTATGCTAGCTTTAAGTTTTTTGACGGTGTTTGTTGGAGAACTTGTACTGAGACAGCATATCTCGGAGGTCTTTGAATGGATAGTGAGTGCACCTAGTAGCTTTTTGCTGAACTGGGCCATGATTTTCATTATAACTTTGATCTTTACTTGCTTGTTTAACAAGGTGGGTAGAGGATTTTTGGTAGTTAGCTTGATTTATATTACAACTTGTATTGTTTCTTTTTATAAATTTAAAATCAGTGGAGAGTATTTGATTCCTGCGGATTTGTTTTTGATTGGTGAGGCGACGAGTATTAGTAAAGAGATGCATATTACTATAGAGTCTCATGTTGTCTTATGTGCTTTATTTATTATCTTTGCTATTGCGATGGTTTATAAGATAGACTTATTTGAGTTTGCCAAGAAACAAAGATTTGTGATTGTCCTTTTGGGGATGAGTATACTAGGAACTACGGTAGGAATAGGTGCTGCGGTGACTAGTAAATCCGAGGAGGTTGTAGAGGCTTGGGAGGCTGAAACGGTCAATGAGGAATATAATGAAAAAGGTTTTTTGGTAGGATTTGGAAAAGAGGTAGTAGAACTGATTGTTGAAAAACCAGAGGGATATAGTAAAGAAAAGGTTGAAGATATTCTAGAGCCTTATAGCGTATTAGAGGAAGAGACCAAGGGAATGAATATAAAACCTAATATTATTATGATTATGAGTGAAGGTTTCTTTGATGTGAATAGATTACCTGATGTAGCGTTTTCAGATAATCCGCTTAGATACTTTGATGGGTATAGAAACCAGTATGCAAGAGGAAGTATTGTGACACCTGTATATGGTGGGAGAACTTGTCAGACAGAGTATGAAGTACTTACAGGACATTCTGTAGATTTTACAGGAACTCATAATATAGCTTATATGCGTTTTGTAAATGAGGAGACACCAAGTATTCCTAAATTACTTAAGGAAGAAGGGTATCAGACTCTAGCCATACATGCTTATGAAAAAACTTTTTTTTCTAGAGATATAGCTTATAAGGATTTAGGTATAGATGAGTTTTTGGCCAGTGAGGATTTTGAAAGTCCAAAGCTTATTAGGGGATATATTTCTGATGAAGAAGTAGTAGATAAAATGATAGAGGTTTATGAGACAAAGAAAGAAGAGCCTTTATTTATGCATGTAGTGACCATGCAAAATCATATGCCTTATGTGGATGGATATGAAGGAAGCCAAATTAAGGCAACAGGGAAAAACCTAACAGAGGAAGAAAAAAGTATGTTGAGCACCTATGCCAATGGAATAAGTGATTCGGATAAAGCTTTAGAAAAGCTTATAAAGTATTTTGAAAAGCAAGAAGAGCCTACGGTCATTGTCATGTATGGAGATCATTTACCAGACCTTGGAGAGAACTATAGGACTTATAAAGATAGTGGTTATATCAAAGAGACTTTGGACAAGGAAGATTATTTCAACCTGTATCAGACACCTTTTGTAATATGGAATAACTATGACTTACCCAAAAAAGACTTTGGCTATCTAGATGCTTCTTATCTAGGCAGTTCCTTACTAGATTATATAGGGTACAATAAAGATGCTTATATGAATTTTTTAGATGAGAAAAGTACAAAGGTAAGAGCTTATAATGAAGCCTTTACTTTAGATAAAGAAGGATGTATCAAAGGGAAGTTAGAGTTAAATGAAGAAGAAAAGAAGGTTCTTGAAGAGTTGTGGATGTTACAATACGATAGGATTTTTGGACAAAAATAGAAGACTATCAGTATGTTTTTAAATAGAAGCAGGTATTTTACAGAGAAAGAGAGTCTGGAGGATACCTGTTTTTTTTGAGTGTTCTAGCGGGGGCGGGAGTGTACATATAATAAAGAAAAGAGAAATAACATATAGCACAAAGAAGCAGGAGGAGTTATATGGATAGTATGCTTGCAAGTTTAACAAGTATGACCATGGGGCAGTTGGTAATGATTTTAGTAGGAATAGTACTTATTTATTTGGCTATCTCAAAAAAGTATGAGCCTACTTTATTATTACCTATGGGATTTGGCGTGATTATGGCAAATATTCCACTTTCCGGTGCAGTAGGGAATCTGACGGATGGCACGGGGGCAAAAGGAGTACTAGATTATTTGTTTGATATGGGGATAGCGACAGAATTATTTCCATTACTTATTTTTATTGGGATAGGAGCGATGATTGATTTTGGTGCTTTACTCCAGCGGCCTTCTATGATTTTCTTTGGAGCAGCAGCTCAGCTAGGTATCTTTTTGACTCTTATCATGGCGCTATGCATGGGATTTAACTTGCAAGAAGCGGCATCTATTGGGATTATAGGAGCAGCAGATGGGCCTACATCTATCTATGTTTCTAATCAATTAGCACCTCATTTGTTGGGGCCTATATCAGTAGCTGCTTATTCCTATATGGCACTTGTACCACTTATTCAGCCATTTGCTATTAAGTTGGTGACAACTAAGACGGAACGAAAGATTAGGATGGAGTATAGTGAGAGAAAGGTCTCTAAAAAGGCCAAAATACTTTTTCCTATTATCGTGACACTTATTGCAGGTGTTATAGCACCTACGTCTATACCACTTATAGGATTTTTGATGTTTGGGAACCTTATGAAAGAGTCAGGCGTAGTAGATCGCTTAAGCAATACGGCTCAAAATGAGCTTGTTAATATTGTTACAATACTACTTGGACTTTCCATTGCTTCTACTATGAGGGCAGAAAACTTCCTAACAGCCTCAACACTTCTTATCTTAGGAATGGGGATTATTGCTTTTATACTAGATACAATAGGTGGAGTAGTTTTTGTGAAAATAATCAACTTATTTGTACATAAGAAGATTAATCCGATGGTAGGAGCAGCTGGTATATCAGCTTTTCCTATGTCTGCTAGAACGATGCAAAAAATGGCTCAAAAGGAAGATCCGCAGAACTTTATACTTATGCAAGCTATAAGCGCCAATGTAGCAGGACAAATAGCATCAGTTATTGTGGGAGGTATAATACTTTCCTTACTACTATAGGGGGGATGTAGATGGATGTAATAGAAGGAGTTAAAATACTTATATACGGGATGGGAGGAATATTTTTTTTCTCAGGATTCATGTATATTATGATTAAATTATTAGTAGAAGTATTTAAAGATAATGAGTAAATGTAAAAGGAGGTAACCTAGAATGCTAGGCTATCTCCTTTTGTAGGATTAAATTATTGGAGTAATGTCTTAAGTAATGCAAGTAATTTATCATTTTGATGAGGGGCTAGGAAGCAGAAACGAATATAAGTCTCATCAAGAGAAGGGAAGGAACTTGCATCACGAATGAGCATGTTTTGGGCTATAAGCTGATTGGCAATTTCACTACCTGTTAGAGGCGTATCTAAAAGCTTAAGAAGGACAAAGTTAGCTTGTGGAATAAATACTTGTACAGCATCCCAAGATGAAAGTTCTGCTGTTAGTCTAGCACGTTCTTTGACAAATAGGCTATGAGTAGAGCTAATGTAGTCTATATCCTCAAACATAGCCTTAGCTCCGATAGTAGCTAACATATTGACACTCCAAGGATTTTGCTTTTTCTTAAGAGCTGTTAGGAAAGCTGTATTTGAGCAGATACCATAGCCAAATCTAAGACCAGGTGCTGAGAAGAATTTAGAGATACCTCTTAAAACCAATAGATTTTCAAATTTAGTAGTCAGGGAGATTGCAGAAACTTGATGGGGTTCATCACAGAATTCGATGTAGGTTTCATCTATCATGACAAAAACACCTCTAACTTTGCAGTAAGCTAGGATAGATTCTAGCTCTTTTCGTGTAAGGACTGTACTCGTTGGATTATTTGGATTACAAAGGATAAGAAGATCGTAACTTTGGTCAAGTATTTGGCAAAGGCCTTCTATATCCAGGGTAAACTGAGTATGGGGATTTAGGGTGTAGTAATCTAGTAAACCACCTACCATTTGGATCTCTCTCTCATATTCAGAGTAGGTAGGTGCTAATGTAAGTGCTTTCTTAGGACTTAAGTGATGAATAGCTAAGGAAATTAGCTCACTGGTTCCATTCCCTACGAGAATATGAGAAGCTAGGGTGTGGCAGTATGTAGCGAGTGTTTCTTTCAGGGACTCATAGTTTCTATCTGGATAAGTAGAGATAAAATCAATGTCTTTACACATAAGCTCCCTAGCTTTTTTTGAAGTACCAAGTGGATTGATATTGCCACTAAAATCCCATATTTTATTTCTATCTAAACCATATAACTTAGCAGCAGCATCTAAATCGCCACCGTGAAGATAATGTTTATTTTTCATAAGAGGTTACCTGCTTTCTAGAATCTATATAGATTCTATTAAATCAAAAAATAAGGAAGATGTATAGTCATTTAGCTATAGATTTGTATTTTACTTAGCATAGAAACAAAAGTCCACCTAAAAAAGGTGGACTTTTGTTCCTATGCTAATGTATTTCAATAAAGTAGTGTAGTGTTGGTTCATTAATTCCAGTCAAAATCAATTTGTATTACTTTAATACAATTGCCAGTTCCTACATTAAATGTCATGGAAGTATAACCTGCAGTACTAGATATCGTAAGAACATTGCCATTTAAGGTAAATCCTGTTGGTAATGTACCAACTATTGAAACTGGACTAGGTGGGGTTGAATGGATTGTAACATCAACAGGAACATAGGCTGGATCTGGATAAACTCCAAAACGAACATTTTCTTCTATTGTCTGAATTTTTACTGTATCTGGTCCTGTAAGTACTATTGATGTTATAGGCTCACAAGGTGTAATTGCACATTCAGTGCATAAGCAAGTCTCAAATAACTGTAATTTGGATTGTAAAAGCATTTCGAGCATTGAAACAGTTTTAACCATATCATTTACAGACTTATTACTAGCAAGCATCTGTTCGGATGTAGTAGCTGTTTTGATGATTTTTTGTAGCTTTTCGCCCTCGGCATTTAAAATATGTGAAAGAGCTGCCTGTTCTAAAGAAACAGACTCGATAATATCGGTAATCGCTTCACATCTTGTAGTATTGCTTGGGGTAATTATAGGCATACCCATAGTATAAAACACCTCTATTCGTTTGGATAGGATATAATATATAATATGCAAATATCAGTTTTTTGTTCATTTAATAGGTCCTTTGCATAGCTAAGAGAAAAAGACCCTTGGTTGTGGAATAGGAGAATAATGGGTATAATAAAAGAAAAACTATAAGAATTAGGAGTTGAATGAATGAAGGTTATAATAGCAGAGAAGCCTTCTGTAGCTAAAAATATTGCAGATGCACTTAAAATAAAAAAGAGAAGTGATGGATACTTTGAAGGGGAAGGTTATCTTATTACATGGGCTTTTGGACACTTATTAGAGCTTTTTGATGCTAAAGATTATGATGAGAAGATGGCTATATGGCGCATGGAGAATTTCCCTTTTATACCTGAGAAATTTGAATATAAGGTAAAAATAGATAGAGTTAAGAAAAAAGTGGATGCAGGAGCTAAGAAACAGCTAAATTGTATCAAGACACTGATTAATCGTAAAGATGTAGAAGCAGTCATTTCGGCCTGTGACTATGATAGGGAGGGACAAGTGATAGGGGATATTATACTAGCCTACCTTAAAGTGAAAAAACCAATTTATCGTATCTTGCTTAATGAATGGACAGAAGAAGAAGTTCAAAAAGGTATAGATCATATGGTTTTAAATAAAGAACTTAAACCCCTTCAAGATGCGGGAATTAGTAGACAGCAAGCAGACTGGCTCATTGGAATCAACCTCACTTCAGTAGCCACTTTAAAATATAAATCAGGGAAGGGAGAGCTCTTTAATATAGGACGAGTTCTCCTTCCTACTCTCAAGATGATTTATGATAGGGATATGGAAATTGATAAGTTTGATCCAGAACCTTATCACAAATTAACAGCTATTTTTAGCAAAGAAAGTATAGTTTATGAGGGTACCTATACAGAAGATAAGAAAGAAAAATTTGAAAAAAAAGAAGTGCTAGAAGCTGTTAAATTACAGTTAGCAGGCAAACCTGGCATTGTAACAGATAAAGAAGTAGCAGAGAAAAATGAATATCCACAGCCACTCTTTAACTTATCTGCTTTACAAGGGCATGTGACAAGTAAGTATTCAGGCTTTACTTCTGATAAAGTTTTAAAAGTAGCTCAGAGTCTCTATGAGAAAAAATATATTACTTACCCAAGAACGGCAAGTAGTGTACTAGATGATAGTTTAGTAGATAAGACAAAAAAAGTACTCTATGCTCACAAAAAAGGATTGCCTTATGAAGAAGAAATTATTTTTAAGAAATCTCCAAGAGTCTTTAACAGCAAAAAGGTAGAAAGTCATAGTGCTATCATGCCTACTTATGTGATCCCTAAAGGTTTGGGTGGGGAAGAAGAGCTTGTTTATACAGCCATACGTAATAGATTCCTCATGCAGTTTATGCCTGTAGCCAAGGTAGAAGAAACAGTTATTACAACAAGTGTAGAAGGACTTTTAGGTGCATTCCTCTCTAAAGGTAAGGTGCAAAAAGAACTTGGATGGAAGAAGATAGAAAATGATACAGGTAAAGATGTGATTTTACCAGATGTAGCAGAAGGTATGCGTTTTGATATTGCTAAAGCAGATATTACAGACCATGCGACGACTCCTCCAAAGCCTTATACAGAAAAAACCTTGCTACGTTCTATGGAGACTTGTGGTAAAGCGTTTAAAGAAGATAATAGCAAGGAGGATGGAGAAGACTTAGAGATGATGGATGCTATACTAAGTGGGTTTAGTATAGGGACGCCAGCTACTCGTGCAGAAACGATTAAGAAACTTTGCTATACAGGTTATACAGTAATGCAAAGAAAAAATATAAGATGTACAGTAAAAGGTAAAAGTCTTATAGAAGCCTTGCCAGTTAAAGAGTTAATGGACCTTGAATATACAGGTAAGCTAGAGAAAACACTATCAGATATAGAAAAAGGTAGTGTGGCAAAAGAAGAATTTATGGATCATATCAAAGACTTTGTGAATAAAGCAGTACAAGATATCAGGAGTCAGAGGATAGCACCCATACAGAGTGGGAAACCTGAGGGACAGCCAAAAGATAGTGGAGCTACTACTAAGGGAGCAGATAAGTCTAAGACAGGCACTAAAACAAGTGTGGCAAAAGAAGGTGCTAGAGAGATCCTTGGGCAATGTCCACACTGCGGAGCTGATGTAGTAGAAGGTACTAAAGGTTTTGGTTGTCTAGGCTTTAAGAGTGGATGTAAATATGTTGTTTGGAAAGAGGATGAAATGTTTAAGAAGTATGGGAAGAAGGTCACAAAGACAGTAGTAAAGAATCTCCTTAAAAAAGGAGAGGCTACAGTTAAGGGATTCAAGACACCATCGGGAACTAAATTTGATGCGATTGTGAAGTATATTTTTGATCATGAGATGGGACAAGGAAGCTGGGAATTTAGGAGAGCGTAGGGAGAGAAAATTAAAAAATCTATAGTACCTGCCAAACAAAATAATGGTGAATCGTATGACAAATAAGGATGCGGTTTGCCATTATTTTATTTGCAACTTAGGAAATTTGTTTTCTTATCTCTAAAATGATAAAATATTATTAATAATACCTAAAGGAGGCACCAGATAATAGAATTCAGATAAATGTATAAGGAGGTAGGCATGTTCCACATAAAAAAACTATTAATTAGTTTTGAACTACTAGTTATTGTTATTCCTATTTTGTTGCTCGGGAATTATATGTATTCGAGCGTTAGTGATAGTGTAACCAATATATATGAATTAAAGAATGATGAGATTATAGCACTTGAGGTTGAAAGTATTAAGTCTTATGTACAAGGGATAGAAAACTTAGGTAAGGTTATGGGAAGCCTTAGTTTTGTGACAGAGGCACTAGAAGAAGAAAACCCCTCAAGTGAAAATATAAAACGTATCAATGACTTAGCATCAGCTGCTGTAGAAAAGTTAGGATACATAAAAGAAATTTATTTTACAGATATACAAGGACATATTATAGGATCGAATAACACACAGTTTGTAGGAGAACAGTTAGTACATGAAAAAATAGAGATTCCTATTGAGACAAAAAAA
>JAVVPO010000084.1:0-10306 GCA_036655715.1 Cellulosilyticaceae bacterium
CCTCTCTTATGTAATCTGATTTAATATCTCGATCTACTTGCCTTGATTTATTCATAGCCCCTAGCACTATTGCTCCCATAAATGTGCTGGGACAAATCCAAATAGTACTGGCGCTGAAGAACCGTTAGGCAACATGTATGTCCATTCAGTCGTCGTACCCGCTTTCACCATCCCTATGAGCGCTGCTACTTTTTTATCACTTAGCACCTCTTCACTAGGTGTATCAAAGACTTTATTTTTATTCCATTTGATTGCTCCTAGATAGCTTCCCCCTCTTGCATTAATAATAATCCCCATATCCTCTGTACTCTCTAGGTACATATTGATAGGTAGGCCATAATTCCCTCTATTTACAACACTCTTTCCTGTTAAAGCATCCTTACCTACTAACCATTCATCAGTTCCCCCACCTATAGTAATCTTCCCTGGATTCTTTAACTGAGTTATATTTATATGATATTTTCTTTCTATTACATCAAAAGTTCCTCTAATATGCATGTCTTTTTCTAAAACCTGTAACTTAGATAGATACTCAAGAGGAGATTCTATATCCATACTTACCACCGTCCAGGTGATGGGCCCATCACTCTCAAAGTCAAACATCCCCGATATGATCTCCTCATTCTCCCATTTCTTTATCTGAGAACTGTCATAAATGCTTGTTAATACGCCTGGAGTAATCGTATAGGTTTTCTCTGGCTTTGTTTCAAAGTATTCTCTCACGACTGCCTGTCCTGTTTTCAAAATATCTTTATGTGGTCCCTTAATAGCTAAGTTTTTGACCGTTAGTTTAACCGGCTGATTTTCAGGTGTACTTGCAATAACCATCAATTTCTTAGAATGAGTGGTATTATTAAGGTGATGCACCACTAATCTACCTACTCCTACACTCGTGTCTTTATAGAGAATTCCACTAGAAGAAATACTTTCTGGCGAATTACTTACGATGAGTGTTCCTGGTATATCTGTTACTTGTACATCCTCTAATTCATCGAAAGTATTGTACTCTTTATCAATATATCCTTCTAATAAATCACCTTGCTTGCCTCTTGTAAAAAGATATTTTCCGTTTCTTTTTATCTTTTGTTCACTTACTTTAACTGTGCAAGTTGCTTTGTTAGACCAATTTCCCCATTCATCTTGCACTTCTAAGCTTACCTCATAAGCACCTGCCCTACTAAAATACTTAGGCTTCCCCGATATCACATTTTCACTTGTTTTTATATTTTTATAACGCCATCTTTGACTTTTAATGACTAGGTCATTTGGATTATCATAGTTATATGTAAATTGTAGTTTCTCTCCTATGTCATAACTCTTATGCTCCGTTTTAAAGCTTGTAATTTTAAGAGGTTTTATTGGTTTAACTTCTACTTTATGACTTGTCCAATCACTCCATACCTTTTGTGCGTCTTTTACCCGCAAAAATACTTCGACGCTGCCAGTCTGTATACCTTTTAGCAACGTATCTATACTATGAGATGTTTTACGCTTCCCACCAACTATAGCCATCCATTCTTTCTGCGTAATCTTACTTCCACTTTTACTATAGCTTGTTTCTTGAACTATAATGGGTTCTCCTAATTGATAACTACTTTTTTCAAAACCAAAAACTGCAATAGGCTTTTCTGCGTTAGCATATAAAAACATAGGCATTACCGTACAGATCATTATTATTAATACTATTCTTCTTATGGTATTCATTTGTCCTCCTATATGAGCTATATCTTTGATGCACTTTACGTATTTTGTTTAATTTTTTTATTTTAAGTGTATACTTTCTAACTTTCTATGCGTTATATAAATAAGAAACAGAAATTAAAAATATTATTTATAATCCAAGGAGGATTTATCAACGGGAAACTTATCACCAAAACTAAAATATGTTGAAATTATATTCATAGTTATATCTATAGCAAGCCTACTTATACCTGAATTTATCATTCTTACTCTTCCAGTTTTACTCATACTAGGTATTGCTAGTTCATTCTTTGCTATTAAAGAAAAATTGTATTATATTCCAGTGATTAACTTATTAGTTGTAATCTGCTTATCAGCATTTTATTTTATCGCTTGGTAACCTTTAAGACTCTAGAGTCTTTTTTTTATTAGCTTAATACCTATCTTTTCATTTCATATTTAATCTCTTCCATAAGTACTCCCTCTTATTTTGACTAATATAAACATTAAATCATAAAGTTATAGGAATTTATATGTTCAACTTCAGCTTGTGATACTAAATAAGTCTTTACTCTAGATATTTATATAGTTTATTCTAATATCATTCGCCAATTTTTCCACCCACATTTCTTGATAGGCAGCAACCTTCTCTTCTTTCATACTATCTGCTATAACTTGTAATTCCTCTATATAAATGCTTTCTAATTTATTTAGCCGCTCTTCTATACTTTGAGTCCCTTTACACCCTAGATAGTTATCTAAATTATATTCCCACATAACTACCTTATCAGGATGCATCAGCTTAATTTTTTGTGCAATCTGTAGCCCTTCTGGATCAAAATCTCCATTATAATAAATCTTTGTTCCACTTTTGATTAGTAACTCTATTATCAGCCTATCTGCCGTATTAAGTTGTCCTCTTGTACAAACAAGTGACACCTCTAAATCTTTCAATGTTTCTAATAGTAATATAAATACTGCAGGGTTTTCTACTATATAGACTTTCTTACTTTTGGTCTGTACTCTAGTAATACCTTTTAAGTTATATAACATAAGCTCCATAGGTTCTGCTTTCTTCCAAAACAGCTCCCACGGTTCTTTCTCATTTTCTCTGTAGGCCTCTATCCCATAACATATTGTAGATGTAGAAATTTCATCTCTCAATAATCTCTCTTTATATAAAACTTCATTTTTTTCTTGGATGTCCTCAGGGTATTTTACTTGTTGCTTGTAACATAGTACATAGAGCAATATTTTAAAAGCAAGTGTATCTCTATCAAAATAATGCGGATTTTGGGTTATTTCCGTAGCCACCATGACTAAAGGTATCAATGATTGCTTTTGTTCTAAGTACTGCAAAGTATCATCGACTGTTTTAAATATGTCTCTTAGTCTTTCTTCATTTCCCTTATATTGTCCACTTATTAATACATACCCTTGTAAGCGATTACTTATCGTTTCTTCTAACCACATTTTCATCATTTGATTCTTTATACTTTGTAGGACTTCTTCAAAAAATATTGTTTGTCTTAACTTTTTTTCTTCTCTTTTTTGTTTATGAGTTATTAACGTATTATGACTATAGCCTTCTAGTACCTTAAGAAAATCTACATCTTTAAACTTTCCAGTACAAAAGTTAGTAATAAACTTTTGCACTGAGATTTTACACTCTTTACTCGTGTAGACCTTGTAATCTATAGGTGCTAATACTCTTATCTCTTCTTCATCTAAATTTTTTAATATGATATACCCACCTAGTTTTCCTAAGCTTCTATATTTGTCTATGATACATCCTATAATTCGTTTATAGCTTTTATTCATTTTCAGATAATATATAGCTTCCTCGCTTCGGTTATCCATCATAAGTTATTCCACCAATATTCTTTCTTTACCATTCCATTTATATCTCATAACAAAAACAGTGTCATCTCTCGTATCTCTAATAATTTCACAAATTGCCAACCGCTCTACCGTATCATAATCTCCCCATAAAGCTTGAGAATTCAATATATAATCCAAATCAAGTTCTTTTAGAATTTTGAACATATCTCTAATATTTTTCTCATCTACTCCCGCAAATGCTTCATCCATAACAACAATCCTTGGGCACTGTGGTTTACAACTATCATATCTTGCATAAACAGCCGAGAATAATGGTACATACATACTCATGGCTTTTTCTCCTCCTGAAAACTGGAAGAAGGCATTGTTTGTAAGCTCCTTACGCTTTTCATTGTCTTTTATATAAGATAATCTAAATTCATACCAGTTGCGATAATCAAGAACATCTTTAATAATCGTATGATAATTACGATTTTCACCAGTCCCTTCATACGTACGTATTGTTTCTTTTACCTTATCTGCAAAATGCTTAGCTAGTTTTCTAAAATCTTCTTCATTACATCTATCTCCCCGTTCTAGTAATTCTAATAACTGGGTAATATCTAACTGCTCTTCTGCATCAGCTTTTTTAGGTACCCACTTCAAACTTAGCCTTAGGCTACTTGAAGTATTCATATTTTCCATATGTTGATTAATCTTATTCACCCATTGCTTAGATAAGTAGATTTTACTCGTAATCTTACTACTAATGGTATTAAGAAGTACCTCTTCAAATACCTTGCGCTCCTCATCACTAATAAGCATTTGTAACTCCTCTATACTTCTGCTAATGTAATTTACTAATGTATTAAAGGCAACATCTTTTCCATCTATTTTAGCTACCAGATCTATACGACTTTGTTCTGTTCCTTCAAATAGCACTATATTTTGTACATTAAACTCCTTTAGCGGTGCATTGTTATCTCGCACACTAACCATCAAGGCATTTGTGTAGTCATCCTTATTCTTTTTAAGAATACTATCATCCTTTGTCAATCTCTGATATAAGCTAATCATTTCTTCATCAGTTGGTTCTTCTAAATATCCAAGTTTATACTCTTCTTCAAACACCTGCTTTTTCTCTGCGTAGTCTGTACATAATGCTTCTTTACGTATTTTTTCTTCTTCTATTAAGCTATCTATATTTTCTAGATGCACTTTAAGCTCACTTATCTTAGCAATTTGTAAGTCTTTTTGGGGTGGTAAGGTTTTCTTTAGCTCTATACACCTTGTAATTTGTTCTCTTACATCATCAATATTCATAGCTTTTAGTGTACCTTCTAAAGCAATAATTTCACTTTGCCAAGTCCTTGCCTTATACTTCAATTGATTCATATCATAATATAATCCATCAATATCTTGTATAACTTCATCTATTGTCTCTTGAATATGATTCGCTATTTCTTTATCTCGTAGTAATCTTTCTTTATTTTGTTCTATATCACTTAATATTTTTTTGTAATCTTCTAATCCCTCTAATTCCTCTTGTAATATACTACTTTTATGCGGTAATGTAAGCCCTTCAAAGCTAGTAAATACTTTTATCTTTTGATCTTGTAAGCTCTTTTGTAATACTATATAACTTTCACTAAGCTCCAATACCCTGACTTCTATTAACTCTAAATGTTGCCTATGCTTATCTGTTAACTTAATCCCTTCTAAAACATGAATTATTATAGGTCTCTTTGCATACTCTTCCTCTAGACTATTTTGCTTTGTTCTTAATGCAACTAAAATAGTCTCAGCCTCTTCTCTTTGACTACCTATAAGTTTTAACTCTTCCTCCTTTTCTTCTATAAGTAACTGCCTATGCTTTTCACGTGTATGGCTTCCAATATACTTTGGGCTATACTCTAGATTCCCTTGCCCAGCTAAGATACTTATTTGGTATTGCCCTTGTTCGTTGACATAGACTAATCCCTCTTGCTTTAAACATATACTATCCAATACACTCTCTACAGTTTTATCACTAATTCCTTCTAATCCACTTTCATCGACTTCTAGCACCTGTTTAAGATTTATTGCATTTGGAATCTCCCCACATATAATATACTTATCATATTGGTTGTCTCCAAATCTCATACAAACTTCTCTATCTTCAGGGTTGATGACTAAGGCATCTAGTATGCCCATCTCTACTAAAGCCCCTTCTACATATCCTCTTACTTGTTCTGGGATATCTGTTTTGAAATCTACCACTTTATATAAAGGCATAAAAGGTATTCCTAATACTTTTAATCTTGCTCTATTGGCAGCTATCTCTGGTGCTACAGGTCTATCTACTTCCTTAGTATTTTGTAGTATGTGAAGCTCTTCTTCCAATTTTTTAGCAGCTACTTCTATACACTCTATTTCTTGAGTCTGAATATAGATTTCTTGACTTATTTGATTCTGTATTGTATCTGATTGCTCTTTCCAGTAGTTCTCTATATCATAGGTATCTTCTATCTCATCTGCTTCATCTATCATTCTAAAAATAGCATTAATATTTTCAAACTTAAATACTTGCACTATATTCTTCCACTCATTTACGCTTACCTTATAAGTCTCTTTTTCATCTAGTAGAAGTTCCTCTAGTTTTGCTAGTTCTTCTTGTAATTTTGTTTGCTTGTTGGCAACTTCATCCTTTTGTTCTAGTAATTTTTCTTCCACTCTCCTTATTCCTTCATAAATATCCATTTCTTTGAGTGCACCTTTTAGTTTATCCCTATACCGCTCTAAACTAAGATACACAGGTCTAAACTCATACTCTTTTACTTCCTTTTGTAACTCCTGTGCAATATATTTCCCCTCTTCAAAATAGAGATTTTCACAACTTTCATCTAGTTCTTCTAACTGCTCCTTGACCTCGCCTAATATTCGCTCATAATTTGTCTCGTATTTTGATAAGTCCTTTCTCAGATCTCGTTCTTTATCTTTTTTTTCATCTAATTGCTTATCTTTCTTACTGGTTTCCCTTTTATTTTCCTCTACCTCTTCTTTGAGATTCTGTAGTTCTCTTTCTATTTTTACAACCTCACCATTACTTAGCTCATCATATTGCCTTTCCACTTGCTTAAGTAGCTGGTCTGTAGCTTCTAAATTAATTTTTGTTTCTTTCAATTGGTTTTTCTTATCGTTTTGCTCAGCTATAAACTCTTTTAGCTGCTTTTCTAAATATTGTATCCCTTTATAAGCCTCTAGCGCATTTTGACTTTTACGCACTAGTGAATACTTATTGTATTGTTTATAATGATAATTTATATGTTTACAAGCCTTCTGTGCTTCTCCATACTCTTCTAACCGTTCTTTAAGGTTATCCATATTCTCCATAGCTTCTGACATAGGTCTTAAATCTTCTTCTGTAAGTACCTTAAGGGATTGTTTTAATATCTCATAGATTTTTGTAGGTTTAAAATCCTTAGACAACTTAGGACTTCTGACATTAATGATCAAACTAAGTAACTCTTCATACTGATCTAGAGTCTCAAATCCAAATAACAATTCATTGACCTTGGCCATATACTGTTTCTGACTTTCTGTATAAAAGCCACCTGTTCCTATCGCATTTTCTAATTGTTTTTTCGTGAGTGCAACACGCTCTATGCCCTCTCTATAAAGCATAAAATCTATTCCAATTCTCCTATTATCTGTAATGCCAAAATACCAAGCCTGCAAAGGTTTGTTCTTAACAGCCTTCATTCCCATCCCTATTGTTATATAATTATCCGTATCCTGCCGCTTAAATTCCATATATAAATAAGCTGTCTTCTCATCTGTTGATTCATCTAACAAGTAATTTTCCAGCCTTCTTGAAGTTGTTCCAAACGGGTCTAATCTAGAGGGTGACTTGTTCCCATCTAAAATTAGTGGAATAAAACTCTGCATTGTTACAGATTTACCCGACCCATTACTCCCTCTTAATAAAAGTTTCCCCTCTTCTAGCTGAAACTCTTCCATATCATAATACCAAAAGTCTTGTAACCCTAGCTTATTAATAACCCACCTATTCATGCTGCTCATCCTTTCTAAAATCCTTTGGATATCCACCTATTACTTTTGCCACTAATGGATAAATAATGATTTTTTCTTCTATCTCTCCTATCATCTGAAACTTCCTCATAAATGTCCCTATATCAAATGCTAGTTTATCTATACTTGCCTCACGATACTCCTTACTCCAACCTTGATCCATTGTTTCCTTAAGCATCTTTATCCACTCTCTAAATATCTCTTTACTTATAATCATGCAATCATCTGTCTGTAATTCAAATTCATTTAATGCTAACTTCTCATAAATGAATTTGTTCAGGTGTAAGACTACATCACTTAATGCACTTTGCCTTGGAAAAGTATAGCTTACTTTGTCACTCTCATGTGGTATCATCATTGCTCCATTACGATGTACATGAAGCTGCCACCCTAAGTATTCTTCAAAATCTTTTTCTATGATACTTCTATGTTGTTTGATGTATGCATAATCTTCATCCATACTTCCTTCATTATAGACAATTGGAGAAATTAACAATCTACGATAAACTGTATGCCGTCTTAATAACGCTTTTGTATGCTCTTCGAGATGATCTACACTTTCTATATCCATAATATTGAAACTAAAGTTTCTTGGCATATAACGCGATAATCCTGTACTCTCAAATAACACTTCTTTTGATTCATCTTTTATAAAGCTATCTTCCTCACCATCTGTAATCTTCACAAGCGACTCTTCTATAGCAAACTTAATAATTTTTATTAGACTTCTTCTATTCTTATAGCTAGTCCATTCTACTGCTTCACCTAAGCTATTTGCCTCTATAAACTCTGTAATATGTGATAATAAAAATTGCTCCTCTTTATTTTTATTTTCTAAGAAAATAAAAAGTAACATCAAGAAAACATATTCTCTAGGATTTTCAAAATTTTCTATCCCCATCCATTCTTGTGCCCTACCCGGCAACTTTTCAAGTTTAATAAAATCTGAGCGAATAAGTAATTCATATCCTAATTTTTCCACAATAAACTTTTTTAGTTCCTTATACTTATCTTTAATACGATAGTACATTTCTGAATCTTTCTCTTTGAGAATGATTTGTCTTTCTAATAATAATTTTAATTCCTCCATACTTACTCATCTCCTTTAAACAAGATTTTGTAATGCGGCATAATAAAAATCCCATCTTCACACTCTACACTTACTTGTTCTTTTCCATCTACAAGAACTACTTGAAAAGTTTTTCCAAGTTCTGTCTTATGCCAGTTCTCTTTGCTCCCCTTTCCTTTAGTTAACCATTTAAGTAACATCACTCTATCCTCTGTTGTAATTCTACCTAGTCTTCCAAAATCCAGTTCGCCTTGTGAGACAAATCTCTGAATACGTACCTCTTCTTCTATTCTTTTTCTTAGTACTTCTTCTCTTTTTTGTGCCTTTAATAATGTCTTATCTTGAATAGGTGTTTTAATCAATTTTTCTCTATATGTCCTGATTCTAGGCTTTGTTTCTACATAAGTAGGTATTTCCTCAAAAATACTACTATTAATACTTTCAGTTTCTCTCACAGGATTTGCCTTAATATGCATCGTTCCCATACTTCCAAATATTAAGGCTGATAGTTTACCCGCTTCCTCCACTGTTTCACACTTTTCAAATAGCTCAGCTATCTTTCTATACTCCTCTTTACGGTTACCATTATTATTTTTTCGCTCTGCAATCTGAGCTGCAAATCTAGTAATTTTTCTAATAATCTCATTAGTACTCTCTATTAATTTTTCTACTAAAGACGCCCTATTGATATCGCCTATAAACCACTCTTTCATACTTTCAAAACGACCTAAATTCATCTCTATATAATCTTCTTGATCTATTACTAAGGCTAAATTCCCTATACTTTTTTCATACTCTAATACTTTATTAAGTAACACTCTAATCTCTTCTTCTGTAATATCATTTAAAATTTTCTGTATATCAATCGTCGCTACCTGTATCCCTCTAATAAAATCTCTAAGATACTTCACAAAACGCTCTTTGAAAAGTAAAAACTCTGTGGTTTTCATTAACTCTTCTGTTTTAGGAGAATAGAAACAAGCAATATAATCTTGATAGTTTTGATTAAGTTCTTTAAATGCACCATTTAGCTCCTTCCACCACCCATAAATTTTCTGTGGGGAATCTACATAAACTTCATGATGATTAGCTAATAAAATATGAAAACGATCAATAAGTACCGCTTCTAATGTAGCATGATTTTCAATAGTCATATGCTCCAGTATACGAAGCATCCTTTCAATTTCTATGGTATAAGTAGATAACTGATATCTAAACTCTCTATTCTTAAATTCTTCTATCGTTTTAACCTTAGCTGTATCCGCAATAGCTAAAACATTCCTCCACTCTACTAGACTATCTAAATCATTCTTTAGGTTCTCTACTGAATAATTTTTGAACTCATCCAATCCTTTGAGGTATTCAAATATATCCTCTTTATACATCCAGTACTTCATCTTCTCATATTGCTTATACATAAATCGGATAATCGTTCGATATCTCCATGTATTATCTGTACTAAGATATTTAACTTCATGTATTTGCTTCATTTGTATAGGTTCTAATCTCATTTTATATTCTCCTATATTTTTATATTAATACACTTATTGTAATATATTGTAGTATACCTCTATTACCATAAATTTAAAACGTACTAATTAACTACTACTACTACTACTACTACTACTACTACTCAAAGAGCTTAGTACAGACATTAATCTATGT
>JAVVPO010000085.1:0-6746 GCA_036655715.1 Cellulosilyticaceae bacterium
TTATTAACTTATATCTATATTTTTTTATTTTGAATTAATATATTTAATTTTTAAATTCTATCAATTTCTATTTGTATTTTTTTATCTTTTAATTTGTGTTATTATCATGATGAAGAATGATTATAGTTCTCATTTTTCTTTTATCTCTATAAGATTGCTTATTTTAAAATAAATAGAAACTAATGTCATAGATATAACAATTATTGCTCATTCTATTTCTATCCTTTATAATAGTTTTTACATTGAATATCAAACTATTATCTTAAAAATTCATTTGTTAGGAGTTATATAAATATGAAAGATTTATTATTAGAGGCTAATAGATGCTTAAAATGCAAAAATGCAAGATGTCAAAAAAATTGTCCTATTAATACCCCTATCCCTGAAGTCATTACCCTTTTCCAGGAAGGCAAACTTCACGAGGCTGGTGAAATGCTGTTTAATAACAATCCTCTTACCGCTATATGTGCCATTGTATGTCCTCATGAAACCCAGTGTAAAGGTAATTGCATCAAAGGTCTCAAAGGTGAGCCTGTGAGATTTTGTGATATAGAAAGATATCTATCTGAGCAGTATCTAGAATCACTATCTGTTGAAAAAGCTTTAGATAATGGTAAGCGTATTGCTGTTGTTGGTTCTGGCCCCGCTGGAATTACTGCCGCTATGACCCTTGCTCAAAAGGGTTATAAAGTAACCATATTTGAAATGAGAGAACGCATAGGCGGTGTCTTGACTTATGGTATTCCTGAATTCAGATTACCTAGAAGTATCGTTAACAATTTAGAGAGTAATCTCATCCAATTAGGTGTAAAAATCAAACCAAACACTTTAGTAGGTCCAATTATTACTCTTGATAAACTCTTCTTAGATGGATATGATGCAATATTTATTGGTACTGGCGTATGGAATCCTAAGACCCTAAATATCAAAGGTGAAACTTTAGGTCATTCCCTTTATGCTATTGATTATCTTAAGAATCCTTCAATCTATAGACTTGGTGAAAAAGTCTGTGTCATTGGCGCAGGTAATGTTGCCATGGATGCTGCAAGAAGTGCTAAACACTATGGTAGTTCAGAAGTGCACATTTGCTACCGTAGAGGCGAAGAAGATATGACTGCTACACGCGCTGAAATTCAAGAGGCCAAAGAAGAAGGTGTTATCTTCACACTTTATAAGAGTCCTGTTGAAATTACAGATGATGGTGTTATCTTTGCTACAACAAAGAAAGTGCTTAACGAAGATGGCACAACTACTCTTGTAACCGTTCCTAATTCTGAAGAACTCTTCCCTTGTGATTCTGTTGTTATTGCTATTAGTCAAGTACCAAAAAATAATATTGTCAATAATACTACTGGCTTAGAAACAAAATATGGTTTACTCCTTACTGATGATAAGGGGCATACAACAAAAGATGGTGTATTTGCTTGTGGTGACGTAGTAAGTGGTGCAAAAACAGTTATTGATGCAGTTGTTGCTGCTCAAATTGTAGCACATAGCATGGATACTTATTGTAATTCCTTAGCTTAATCTTCTAGGCTCTCCCTTATATCTTAAAATTCAAGAAAGCCCTTTACTAGGATCAAAATCTTAGTAAAGGGCTTTCTTCTGTGATAGTTTTATCTATCCATTAATCTATTAAATCCTTTTGCATTTTTAGAATTCTTCCATCTCTTGCATCAACCTCAAATTCATATTCATAGCCATCTGCTACAATATCAATCTCATAATTTGGAATATATTCATCTCCATCAAAAGATGTCTTAGTTACTGTGCCATTTGGCACTTGAGCTAAAGCAATTTCTTTAGCTTTTACTTCATCAATACTAATTATTTTGTCATTTCCTGTAGTGGAACCATCAAAAATCTTAAAATCTTGATCAATTTTTGTAACAACCCCTGTATAAGCATCTACTTCTATTTCATACTCATAATTCTCTTCTTGAATAGTAAATTCGTAGTTAGGACGTAAATCATTTAAATCATGACTAACCTCTACTATGGTACCATTTGGAACTTGCTCTATTGCAACTGCTTTCGCACGTTCTTCATCAATCATCGTATTTCCTTGGTTGCTTACTGCATTAGGCACTTCTACATTTTGTACTGTTTCAGGTACTTGCGCTGTTTTTGGTACTGGCTGCCTACTTGTACAACCTACTAAAAGTATCATTCCCATTAATACAACTAATCCAAATTGTTTTTTCATCTTGTCACCCTTTTTATTTTTAGTGTCCCCCTTATTATGCCAATTATTCACTCTATACCCCTAAAATCATTTGCCTCACCTAACTTATAATCTTATACGCTTCTTTTATCACAAGAATATGTTTAATTCTTATAAATAATCAATCATGAATTTTTGAATTTATTATAAATATTTAACTATAGAACATGTGTTCTTAATATGTTATAATACATTTATAAGTACAAAATGATTCCTAATATTAAAAGGAGGTCAAAGCCATGAGCCTTGCCGGAAATATTAATGAAGTATTAAAACAAATACAGTTATTAGTTAAAATGTATGGAGATGTTACTTTTAAAGATATCGAAAAATCTGTATCAGATATGAGAAGCAGATAGTCCCCCTACTTTTTATTTGTAAACTAGTCCTCTACCAAATTCTCAGCCGATCCTCTGGTCTTATATACATGCCATCACCTTTAGTAATATCATATGTTTGATAAAATTCTTCAAACTGTTGTAATACAGCATTCACTCTTATTTTATGGGGTGAATGTACATCTGTTTTCAATGCCTGAATTTGATACTCAGGTGTAGCTACTATGCGCCATGTGGCCCCCCAGGATTCAAAGAAAGCTTTGTAGTCTGCACTTGGCATATCACTTAATATATCTAGCATACAAGCAATAGCTCCAATATCTGCAATGTTTTCTCCAACCGTCAGGTCTCCATTTACCTTTTCTCCAGGTAATAGTTCTATTTGGCTATAAAAATCCCTTACTTTTTTAGTTCTTTCCTCAAATTTTGTATAGTCTTCTTCTGTCCACCAATTTGCAAGATTCCCAGCCTTATCAAATCTAGCTCCATTATTATCAAAAGCATGGCTTACTTCATGTCCAATCACAGCACCTATCGCACCTAGATTCACTTCTTTACTTTGCGTGATATCATATAGTGGTATTTGTAAAATACCTGCCGGAAAGGTAATATCGTTGTTTGTAGGGACATAACAAGCATTTACGGTCTGTGTGGGCATGGCAAATTCTAATTTATCTACAGCCTTATTCATCTGGCTTAGTTCCTTCTTATGTTCAAAGTCACTCATGCTTATCATATTTTCTATAAGTGTGCCACCCTCTTCATAAGCCTTTATCTCTAATCCTTTGTAATTCTCCCATTCCTTTGGATATCCGATTTTGATAGTTATCGCATCTAATTTTTCTATAGCACGAATCTTAGTTACTTCACTCATCCAATCTAGCTCATTAATTCTTATCTTATACTTTTCTATAATCTTTTCAGCTAGAACCTCTACATCTTTTTGGGCTTCTTTTGTAAAGTGTTCTTTCACATAAAGCTTACCTAGTTCACTACTAAATGCACTATTTACTAAATTAAAAGCTACTTCTTCTTCAGGAATATCACCTACTATCCCATAGATTTCTTTTTTATAGTCTTTAGCTGCCTCTCTAAATGCTTCACTCAGATAACTTGAAGACATATCTAATATCCCTATTTCTAGATAATCTTTAATCATCTCTAAATTTTCTAGCTTATATAATGCGTTAAGTTGCTCTAGCCACTTAGGCTCTTGTAGGATTATTTTATTGGCCTTATCATATCCTCTCGCCTTCATAAGTGTTCCAAATTCTAAATTTGTTGCTATCTCCTCTAGCTCTTTTATTGTATAGACATTATAAATAGCTTCATAAAGATTCTCATGAGTAGAAGCCTCATTACTTCCTATTAAAAAGGGTGCTAACTTTTTTTCAAATTGCAATATATTCTCTATCTTTTTCCTGGCTGTTTCTTCTTCATACCCACTAAGCATAAGCAGTTTTTTATAATAGGCTATAGTTGCCTCTTTTTTACTCTCTGATTCTCTGCTTGGCCTAGTATACTCATCTGCATCACCAAGGGATAGCACACTGCTACTTATCTCAAGAACATGTGCTTTACTATTTTTGGCATCAGTTGTTACCTCAAATCCTATCAATCGGTTAAGAGCACTTATTTTCTTATCCCTGAGTACTTCTGTAAGGTCTTTCATCGTACTGATATCTTTTATTTGATTTAAATAGTTTTGTATCGGTTGTATGCCTTGTTTATTTCTCTCTTCTCTATTGAGTATATTGTTATATAAGGTAATCATTTTTTTCTCTACACTTTTTGTATCATAGTCCTGTTCATGCTCTAATAGTGTACTAAAAATAACACTCAAATCCCCAGCCACTCTATCGCTTATATTACTTAATGTGCTTTCTGATGAATGCCCTGATCTAATCTTAGCTTGATCTAGCCATTCTTTATTGATTGCTTCATAAAAATCATCTTGTAATCTGACGTTTTCTTGCTTTTTCATTACTGCTACTTGCTCTATTGATTTAAATTGCTGAGCTGACATGAAAATCATTATAATCACAAGTAGTATAACACTTAATTTTCTAAGTATTTTTTTGGAGTAGTTCATATTTTAGTTCCCTCATTTCAAAATATCCTAACTCCCATTTTATACAGTTTTGTCATTCTTTATGCTAGATACCCAATTTATAAACCATCAACCGCTTTTTATTAAATCCTCCAAATATTTCTTCCAGATCACTGATAAAAAGTGCTTCTCCTCTCTCAAAATATTTATTAAGCCCTTTACTAAATAAATATTTCTCTACTTTATTTAATTCTATTTCGAATAGTCCCTTGATGACTAATTCAATAATACGTTGTTCACTTTCGTTATAAAATTCCCATTCTAAAAATGCTTTATCTACCGGACTTAAAGATTGATGGCCTTTTTGTTCTAAGAATTTAATCATCTTTTCTAATACCTCACTAGAATTTTCATCGCTTCTTGTAAAAGGCCTGTCTCGTTGATTTGTAAAAATCAGTTGCTTATTACCTTTCATAATCTTTGAAGCCTCTGTTCTTTCATATCTTCCTAAATATCTTCTTGCTGCCTCAAGTAGATATTTATTGTTAAAAGCAAAGGCATTTTCTTTTTCTTCCACAGGTCCAAAAATTTCTTCTATATAATATACTATCTTATCTTTATAGTGTATAACCTTATCCTTTAATCTAATAGCTGGCTCCCAAATCATTTCTTGACTTCCCCCTATATAATTACCATTTTATTACATTTTACATTTTTTAGGACAATTTTTCAATACTCTACAGATTAATATCTTTTCGAAAACCTTGACTTACTTCATTAAATTAACATCTTTCTTTTTTACAATATTAATTGACAGCATTTTTTTTGGTAAGTATACTTAAAGAAGATATTCATAACTATAGGAGGACTAACTTGGAAAAGACACTCAATAAATTTATAGGCATCGTAGGTATTCTCCTACTTATTCTCGTTGCATGTGTAGCTGCTTATGTAGTATTTCTCAGTGTAACAGAGTATACCCCAGATGAGATAACACTCCTGGAGGTAGAAAACAATCAAGAGGCAATGGTGACCGTCGATACCCCTTTAACTGCTGTGACTTATAATTTAGGTTTTGGTGCTTATGCTCCAGAATTTGATTTTTTCATGGATGGTGGTACAGGTTCTACAGCTAAAGACTCTGAAACCGTTGTTAATAATATTACAGGGAGTATTAATACCCTACTTGAAATTAATCCAGATTTTCTCCTGCTTCAAGAAGTAGATAGAAGATCTACTCGTAGTCATTTTATAAATCAATACGAAATGATTTACCGTATTTTTTCTGATTATGGTACTTCTTTTGCCCCTAACTTTGATGTCAAATGGATTGCTTATCCTTTTACAGATATGCACGGCAAAACTTATGCTGGACAAACTACCTTATCCAATAAAAAGATAAGTTCCTCCGAACGCATTACTTTGCCTACTGATGATACTTGGCCTGCTAGGCTAGTAGCTTTAGATCGTTGTATGCTCGTTTCACGCATTCCCACTTCGGATGAGAAAGAACTTGTCATTGTTAATGTCCATCTTTCAGCCTATGACAAAGATGGTACTTTCAGAAAGGAACAACTTCGCGTTTTAAGTGAATTCCTTGAAGCTGAAACAGCTAAAGAAAATTATATTATTGTAGGTGGCGATTTTAATCATCTCTTACCACCTGCCGAAGAGGCTACTTTCAACTTTACAGATGAGGTTCCTACTTGGATCACCTCTATTCCGGAAGAATTCACACCGACTAACTTCTCTTGGCAAGTAGACCCTAGTGTTCCTACTATTAGAGATACAGCTACTCCTTTTAAAAGAGGTGAAACTTTTGTCAGTATTGTTGATGGTTTTTTAGTTTCTAATAATGTACGCGTCTCTCGTACTGAGACGATTAATTTGAACTTTAAATATTCAGATCATCATCCTACATATATTCAATTTGAACTTAAACCTAAACGAAAAAGAGCTAGGCCATAATAATATGCCTAGCTCTTTTCTTATTCATTTTCAGATTCTGCTCCATCTAATACTTCTTCTATAATAGGTGGCTCCTTTGAATCTAGCTCCTCAGTTTCTACTTCGTTTATTTCTTCCTTCTTATTTACTTGCTGCTCTTGTTGTTCTTGTGGCTCTTTTATTTCTT
>JAVVPO010000085.1:6846-10243 GCA_036655715.1 Cellulosilyticaceae bacterium
TTCTTGTGGCTCTTTTATTTCTTCTGTTTTCATGAGATCAGTTTCTAATGGATTTTCTGGTATCTCCTCTTTTGCCATTATACTTTGTGGATCTTTAATAATTCCGATAACTTCCTCGCTTGTTAACAGCTTAATCCCCTCTACTCCTTCTATGTAAATAGCATTGGTTCTATTTTTCAAATCAAGCCCCGTATTAATTACTGATTTAATACCTGGAATAATTACTTGATTAAGATCCTTCATAATAATAGCAATAACTAAAGAAGGATTCGGTGCTGTCTTTATAGACTCTAATGAAACTTTCATTTTTTTAAGGGTTCCTAAATACTCTGTAAAATAGGAGTTAACCTCTTCATAGATAATAGCAAATACTTCTCCCTGCATCTCTACCTCTTTAAATTTACTGGAAAATTCTTCAGATAAAACTGTTGCATCCTCTATAATAAGGCCTATCGTCTCTTCATTGATTTGGTTCATATCCATCACAATATTAATTAAAGAACTTAAACTACTAATAACGTAAACTTCCATCTCATGAGTTAACTTTTTTCTTTCATACCGAATAGGATCAGTCTCACTCTGATAGTACCTATTACCATCTAAAAAATAGTTCTCAACTAGATACTTTCCAATATAAATAATATCATCTGCTGTAATATCTACCGCTATTTCTACCCCTTCTTCTGTCACCTCCAGTATATCTTCTATCTCTGAAGTCGTTATTTCCTCTGTGCCACCTTCGCCTGTAGCTATCTCCTCCTTAGGCTCTTCTTTTTTTACTTCTTCCTTTTTCACCTCAGGTGGTTTCATTTCTACTTTTTCTGTTTTAATCTCTATATTTTCTTCTATAGCTACCTCTTCAATTTTCTTTTCCACCTCTTTAAAAGCTGTTTCTACTTGTTTCTTTATAAGAGCATCTGTAATAGTCTCTTCCCTTGCTTTTACCTCAGTAACCAGTTGATTGATTGTTCCA
This sequence comes from Cellulosilyticaceae bacterium, assembly GCA_036655715.1. Lineage (GTDB taxonomy): Bacteria > Bacillota > Clostridia > Lachnospirales > Cellulosilyticaceae > JAVVPO01. The sequence continues at coordinate 7,820 of JAVVPO010000085.1, forward strand.
CTAGCTATTTCTAAAGAGCCAAAAGACACTATTGCCAATATAATGACTTTGCTAATATTTCTAATCATGCCCTTCCTCCTTAATGTTTTTTCTGTATACTAAAATCTTTATGATTAACCACTCTACTTGTAATGAGTAAAGTAATCACTGTTCCTATTATTAACAAACTATTTTGAAGCATAAATGCACCTATACTTTTTTGTGCCATTATCTCAAATCCCATCACAAAGCTTATGCTTACTAAAATACCAATCACAAGTGAAAATAGTAATGCTAAAGCTTCTTTATTTGTTAATACAGAAAAAGCTATACTTACTGTTCCTGCAAATAAATATAAGAAAAAAACAGAAAGTAAAGATAGTCCTATCATTTGCATTGGCCCATAGGCAAAATTCCTCACTTCTTGCCCAAGTAGTACCTGTACATTCATAAAATCAGAACTCCACTGTGCACTATAAGGAAACACTTGATCACTAATTAAAAAGTTCATTCCAAATAATAATATAAAGAACATCAAGGTATAAAAAAGTAATGTAAGATATTTACCTGCCAACCATTTTGTGCGGCTACCGCATTTAATAATATCTAGTGAACCGAAATTATCATCAAACATCAACCCACAAATGACAAATAAATAAAGTGGCAAATAAATATAAACTACACTTATTGTATCGTTCAAAATAAGATAGGTTGTCTCAAGTGACGAAAAAGTAATAGATGTTGCATCTGATAAATTAACATATTTAGCTACACTTACGATTGCTACAAAAGCAAAGGCAATAGCTACAAGACACCATCTTACTAGATTAAAACTTTCAGATATATTATAACTAATAATTCTTCTATTCATGTGATTTTCCTCCTTCTCTAAGCATTTATCCCAGGTCTCCTTATGTTTTCCTTCATCCACTTATAGCTTTTACTTAAAATCATAAGTCCTAGACTTAGGCCTATAAGTACACCAAACTGCATAAGAATATTCCCTCCATCAATTTTACTTGGTAATAGCCAAGGCGCAAAACTAAGCGGTGGATAATAAGCTTCAAGATTCAAGTAAGGAAATGCATAGATAAACAAAAGATAAATAACTTGCGGCGCAACCGTTGGTATATAACGTTTGTCATTCACAAACGTTAAGCCATAGGCAATAGAGGCATAGCTAAATCCAAACATAAAATCTAAAATCACTATGCCAACTATTTGTTGCACAGATTCATAAGGTGAGAAAACCCTGCAAATTACAGCAAATAATAAAAGAGGTAGGGCAATAGCCATGCCTCCTATTACTCCGTTAGTTAGAAAACGTTTAAAATCATAATTCTTTCTATTTCCCTTTATAGCTAATAGCCTATGATAGCCACTATCTTCTTCTAACATCCTCATATTACTATAAGGCAATGTTGCAAGTAATGGCGCAATAAAAGGCAAAATCAAAGACTGACAAACCATAAAAGCTCTAGTTGACTCATATGTTGTTTCATTAAGTAGATAGTAACCTAAGGAAGAAACGAGTACCGCTAAGCTTATTCCTACAGAAGCCAAAAAGGTTGTTTCTGTAAATCCACGTTTAAAGTCTGTTATGATAAACTTCATTATTTCACCTCATCTACTGCAGTAATCACACCATTGTCAATGTAAAATAACTTATCACATAAAATTTGGATGTCTTCTTTGTTATGGCTAGCTAGTAATATAGTTACCTCTTTGTTTTGCTTAAGATTTTGGAAGAACTCTCTCATGCGCCCTACACTTTGCTCATCTAACCCATTCATAGGCTCATCTAATATAAGAAGCTTGGGTTTATTCATAATAGCCTGGGCTATTCCAAGTTTCTGTTTCATACCTAATGAATAGGTTTTTACTGGCTTATTATTATCAGCATCTAGTCCTACTAATTTCATGCTATCTTTAACTTTTTGTACATCTGCTTTTTCCTTACTTAAGCTATTAAGTACTTTCAGATTTTTTAGCCCTGAGTAATGAGGAATAAACCCTGGTGTTTCAATAAGTACGCCTATAGACTCTGGAAATCTTTTGGACTTTGTCATATTTATCTCATTAATATAAATATTTCCCTCTGTTGGTCTTAAAAGTCCTGTAAGTAGTTTGAAAATCACTGTTTTTCCAGATCCATTTCTTCCAACAAAACCATATATTTTACCTTTTTCTAACTCGAAATTAATATCTTTTAGAACCTGTTCTTGTTTAAATCTTTTTGAAATATTTTCAAATTTAATGTATGATTCCATAAATCCTCCTATGTATTTATATTTCATCAAAAAAATACTATTAAGCATCTCAATATTCTATCTTAATTTATATTTAGCTATATTTATTTTAATGTATCACTATGAAAATTATATAAATATACTTATACACTATATCTTCTTACACCAAAAAGTCTCTCCAGACGCTGTTACACGT
>JAVVPO010000086.1:0-9832 GCA_036655715.1 Cellulosilyticaceae bacterium
AAAATTAATTTACTTTATTTGGAAATATAATTTAACTAGCACAATAGATTAATTAGCAAAGTTTGATATTATAACTTTGTTGTAAAACTGTCAATGTTAATGAAGAAATATATACATATATGAGGAATAGATAATCGACATAAATAATTTTACTTTGTGAGGCAATTATTATATTTGTAAAAAGATTTCATAATAAGTAAATAATACAAAACATTTAGGCAATAAAAGGATGCTAATTTCATATATATAATATATATTCTATATATATGAAAAATAGTAGAAAAAGTAATGTTTTATAATATCATATATTAATTTATATAACTATAAGGATTAAAGTAGAATTATGGGGAAAACTTTCTATAACAATTGCGTGAATAAATTGACAGTAAGGTATTATGTAACTAGAATTATATTAAGATACAAAATAAATTATCGAAAGGGGGAATAAATATGATTAGATTTATTGGGAAAAGACTAGTATATGCAGTAGTTACATTATTTTTAATAACTACAGCTACATTCTTTCTAGTTGCAGGAGCTCCTGGTGACCCAATTGCAGCGAAGGTAGGTCAAATGCCAGAACAAGCACAGGGAATTATTAGGGAAAAATATGGACTTGATAAACCCTTATTTGAAAGATACACGATTTATATGAAGAATTTAATTACAACAGGTGATTTTGGAGAATCAATTATTTACACAGGAAAATCTGCAAACGATGTAATCGAAGAAAATGTATGGGTATCAGTTAAAATTGGTATTTTAGCAATATTCTTCCAAATTACGATTGGGATAGGGTTAGGTTTGGTTTCTGCGTTAAACAGAGGAAAGGCAGTAGATCATGTTATTAGATTTATGGTAGTATTGGCAATCTGTATACCAAGCTTTGTATTTGCAGCATTATTGCAATATTTCTTGGCCTTCCAGTGGAAATTAGTTCCTGTATTTGGTTGGGGGACGTGGCAACATTACATACTTCCGGTTGCAGCTTATGCAATAGGAGGAATTGCTTCTTATACGAAGTTTATGAGAAGTAGTGCATTATCTGTAATTAGTGAGGATTATATAATAACGGCAAAAGCTAAGGGATGTAGTCCTAGTAGAACTGTAAGAAAACATATACTTAGAAATTCAATGATACCAATTGTTACTATGATTGGGCCAGCTTTGGCAGGTATATTTGCAGGATCTTTTATATTAGAAAAAATGTTCTCTATACCAGGGTTAGGTTTTTATTATGTGAAAGCAGTTTCAGATAATGACTACACAATGATTATTGGGCTGACTATTTTCTTAGCAATCTTATTTGTTGTGGCGTTAATTATTGTAGACATACTGTATGGAATTGTTGATCCACGTATACGAGTAGCAAAAGGAAATAAATAAGAGAGGGGGATGATGGATATGATTAAACAGGACGCTCTTACTAAAGGTGAATTTTTAGAAACAGACGATATGTTTGAAAGACTTGGAACAGAGGGATTGTCAAATGAGGATATTGGTCAAAAATCTATTACATATTGGGCAGATGTATGGAGAAGATTTCGATCTAATAAGATGGCAATCTTTGGACTTATCTTATTAGTAGGGATTATACTCATATTATTTATTGGTCCGTCGCTTACTGGACTAAACTATCAGAGAATTGATGCTACAAAAAAAAATCTTTTACCAAGCTCGGCTCATTGGTTTGGTACAGATGACCTAGGGCGTGATTTATTCACTAGAGTTTGTGTGGGTGGAAGAATTTCAATATATATTGGACTAAGCTGTACATTTGTAATGTTTGTTATTGGTTCATTATTAGGTGCACTAGCAGGACTAAAAGGTGGTATTGTTGATGATATCATTATGAGAATATGCGAGTTAATTGGTAACTTGCCTTATTTAATTATTGTTGTCATTTTATCTATGGTTATGGGTAGAAGTATGTTTTCTCTTGTATTTGCCATGAGTATTACAGCCTGGGTAGGTACTACACGAATGGTGCGTGGACAGATTTTGCAAATCAAAGAGCAGGATTATGTGCAAGCTGCTCAGGCTCTAGGTGCTTCAACTGGTAGGATTATTATAAAACATTTATTACCTAATACATTAGGGATAATTATGGTTAGCGTTACAATGTCTATTCCTGGATTTATATTCAGTGAAGCATTCTTAAGCTACATAGGTCTAGGAGTTAGACCACCAGAAACTAGTTGGGGAGCATTGGCTTCAGCGGGACAAATGCAATTAATGTTTTATCCCTATCAATTATTCTTCCCTTGTTTACTAATTGTATTAACGATGTTATCATTTCATTTAATTGGAGATGGCTTATCAGATGCGCTAGATCCAAAGCTTAGAAAATAGGGGGGACCGTGATGAGTGATCAAATATTACAAGTGAAAAATTTACATGTCTCTTTTAAAACATATGCAGGGCAATCCCAGGCAGTAAGAGGGGTGGATTTTAACTTAAACAAAGGCGAAATCTTAGCCATAGTTGGGGAATCAGGGTGCGGTAAAACCGTAACTTCAAAAGCAATCTTAGGATTATTGCCTAAGGATAATACAACCATAGGGGGAAGTAAAGACTCAGAGATTATATTTGGTGGAGAAGATCTGTTAAAAAAATCAGAAAAAGAGATGGCAAGTATTAGAGGTAGAAAGATTTCCATGATATTTCAAGATCCAATGACTTCTCTAAATCCAACTATGAAAATAGGAGATCAGATTGCAGAAAGTATTTTATTACATAATAATATAAGTAAACAAGAAGTCTATAAACGTTCTATAGAGATGTTAGAGTTGGTCAAGATTCCTAATGCTGAGCAAAGAATGAATCAATATCCGTTTGAATTCTCAGGTGGAATGAGGCAAAGGGCTATGATTGCTATAGCACTTGCATGTAAACCTGAAATTTTGATAGCTGACGAGCCTACTACTGCACTGGATGTTACTATTCAAGCGCAGATTATGGATTTGATTCAAGAGCTGCAAAAAGAATTAAATATGGCAGTGATACTTGTGACACATGATTTGGGAGTTGTAGCAAGTGTAGCAGATAGAATTCAAGTTATGTATGCAGGGAAAGTAGTAGAGCGTGGGACAGTAGATGAGATTTTCTATCAATCTACACATCCATACTCAAGAGCTTTATTAAAATCTGTACCTAAGATTACAAATATTCATAAAGAAACATTGTATTCACTGAAAGGAACTCCACCTGATTTAATCAAACCACCTACAGGTTGTTCGTTTTCTCCACGCTGTGAGTATGGAATGAAGATTTGCAGGGAGCAGTATCCAAAAACTATAGTATTGAGTGATACACAAGAAAGTTCTTGTTGGCTACATCATCCAAAGGCAGATAAAAGTGGATTACCTCAAAATATGATACGAGAAGGTGAACAATTATGGCAGAAAGAGACGTTTTAATAAAGGTTAATAACCTAAAGAAACACTTCAAAGTAGGAAGAGGAAAGATTTTGAAAGCGGTAGATGGTGTTACATTTCAGATATATAGAGGAGAAACCTTAGGTCTTGTTGGAGAGTCAGGCTGCGGAAAAACTACATGCGGTAAGACTGTTATGGGGCTTTATGGAGCTACTGATGGAGAAGTATTATTAGATGGAGTAAATATTCATAAATTAGATAAAAACAAAAGGAAAGATTTTACTAGAAGAGCGCAAATTATTTTTCAAGATCCATATTCATCTTTAAATCCTCGTATGACCGTAGAGGATATTATTGGAGAAGGAATTGATATTCATGGATTATATAAAGGAGAAGACCGTAAAGCAAAGGTTCATGAATTATTAGAACTTGTAGGTTTGAATAAGGAACATGCTCTACGTTTCCCACATGAGTTTTCGGGAGGTCAAAGACAACGTATTGGAATAGCACGTGCCTTAGCTATTGAGCCAGAATTTATCGTATGTGATGAACCCATATCAGCTCTAGATGTTTCTATACAAGCACAAGTTGTGAATTTGCTTATTGAATTACAGAAAAAGAGAAATTTAACTTATTTATTTATTGCGCATGATTTATCTATGGTAAAACATATTTCGGACCGTGTAGCTGTAATGTATTTAGGACATATAGTAGAGTTTGCGAATAGTGATGAGTTATACGAAAATCCAAGACATCCATACACTAAGGCTTTGATGTCTGCAATTCCTATTCCAGATCCAAAGGAAGAAAAAATCAAAAAAAGAATACCTCTAGATGGGGAGATACCAAGTCCAATTAACCCTAAACCAGGTTGTAGGTTTGTGGCAAGATGCCAGTATGCAACTGAACTATGCAAAAAAGAAACACCTGAATTAAGGGATATAGGTGATGAACATTTTGCTGCTTGTCATAGGATTGAGGAAATTAATAGTAGCAATACAGTGGAGATATAGTAATTATATGCTATTTGAAAATTACTTTCTACTAAAGGTATTTGGAAGTAATTTTTTAAAATAATAAGGAATAAGAGCTAGATACATAATGCTTTTAAATCCAAAAATATACTATGTAACAGGGGGATATATCTATGAAGTTAAGGAAAAAGTTATTATCGAGCCTATTTGTTATAACGTTGGTTACATCAAGCCTTGTAGGTTGTAGTAGTAGTTCAACAACTGATGGTGGGGATAATGCAGCCAATGAGCAAGTATTAAATTATTCGAATAACAGTGTTGTAGTTGGGCTTAATCCTATTTTAAACACTACACAACCAGACAATGAGGCACACAATATGGTGTCAGAGCCACTACTTAGAAACAGAACAATGGAAGACAATAAGAGTGAGATTATACCAGCTGCTGCATCAGAATATGCAGTTAGTGAAGATGGGAAGACATATACTTTCAAATTCAATGATGAAAGAAAGTGGAGCGATGGTGTAGCTATGACAGCAAAAGATTTTGAGTATACTCTAAAAATAATGGCAGATCCTAAAGTAGCAGCTACTAATGCTTGGCTATATGAAGGTGTTATAGAAGGTTATGAAGATGCTTTATATAATGGTAAAGATCCAGATACAATTGGTGTAAGTTGCCCAGATGATAAGACTTTAGAAATTAAGATAGTAAATCCAATATCATATTTCCCAGAACTTGTTGCTTCTTTATATCCTGTAAGACAAGATAAATATGAGGAGTGGGGAAGTAAGTATGGAACAACACCAGAAACGACTCTTTACTCAGGTCCTTTTGTGGTTGAAAGTTGGAATCAAAATACAGAAATGATATTAACAAAGAACGAGAATTATTGGAAAGCTGATCAAATGGAATTAGAAAAAATGAATTACAAGGTTATTCAAGAATCAGCAACTGCTGTTCAAGCTTTTATTAATAAAGAGTTAGATATAGTAGGTACATCAGATCCGAACTGGGCAAATCAAATTGAGGCAGAAGGAAAATCTAAAAAATATTCAGTACCAGATAGTGCACCTGAATTTATAATGTTTAATACAAAGAATGAATATTTACAAAATACAAAGATTCGTCAAGCCTTATCTATGACAATTGACCGTGACGGATTTAAAGATTTGATATTCAATGGAAATGCACAATCAATATCATCTGTTATACCTGATACTATGACTATTGGAGAAAAATCTTATACTGAATTAGTTGGTGGTAAAAATTATATAGTAGACCAATTAAAAACAGATAAATCTGATCCAAAAGCATTATTGATAGAAGGATTAAAAGAATTAGGGAAACCTGAAGACCCATCACAAGTAACTATTAATTATGCAAGTCGTGGAACAAGTGAAATATCTAAAAAAATCTCCGAATTATTAAAGCAAAGTTGGGAAGATGCTTTAGGGATTAAAGTTCAAATAGACATGATGGAATGGAACATTATGTGGGAAAAAATAGATGCAGGTGAATACGATATGGCATCAGGTGGTTGGGGACCTTACTACAATGAGCCAAGTGGTATCTTATCATTATTCGATCCAGTAAGTGGATACTTTAATGCTGAAAAAACTGGATGGAATAACGAGGATTCAGCAAAATATAAGGAGTTATTAGAAAAAGCAAAAGTTACTACTGATGAACAAGAATTAGCTGAAATTTACTTAGAAGCTGAAACATTATTAGTAGGAAATGCAGTAGTTGCTCCTGAATACTTAGGAATAGTAAATAGATATGTTAACGAAAAAGTAGATGGGTATTATGTATGTACAAACGGTAATACTGATTGGACAGACGTATCTATCAAATAGGTAAGAAATAGGCAATCTTAAAATAGGTTAACAAGAGACGATTCTAGGATTGTCTCTTGTTGTTGTATGGGGGATGAAAAAATGTATTTGATAAAAAATGGTATGCTACATATTGGGGATGGCAGGATAAAAGAATGCACAGATATTCTAATAGAAGGTAGTAAAATTATAGAGATTGGTGTAGATATCAAAAGAGATGATGCAAATATAATTGAAGCAGATAATATGCATGTATTTCCGGGGTTTATTGACCCACATTCCTCTATTGGTGCTCTTGGTATGCCAACAAGGTATATGGATAATAGAGAGGCAACTAGTCCTATTACTCCAGATATGAACATACGCTATAGTATAGATCCAGATGAAGTAAATAATCAGGAATTTTATAAAAGTGGGATTACAACGATTGGAATTGCACCTGATAACAGCAATATTATAGGAGGACAGATTACTGTATTTAAGACGCCACCTATGAAGATGAAGGAACGTATTGTAAAAGATAAAGCTGCTTTAAAATGTAGTGTAGCACAGCAAGTCAAAGAGGAGTACGGAGGAAGAAAACAACTTCCTATGACTCGTATGGGAATTTTTTATCTTCTTAAAGAAACTCTACGAAAAGCTAAAAGTAATAATCAGGATAAATTAAATGCTAGTGATGAAATTATTTTATCTGCTTTTGATAAAGGGGAATTACCAGTATTTTGTGCTGCTTGTACTAAGGGGGAGATTACAGGATTATTACATTTACTAGAGTATGAGAAGATATCCTTGAATATAGTAGATGCCTTTGGCTTTTCTGATTGTATAGAAGAAATAAAACAAACATCAGCGAATATCATTCTAGGCAATATAAACAATATGTCTCAACTTGCAAAATATAGTATGAATTTATCAAAAGTGAAGGAATTAATTCAAAATGGAAACCTTATAGCTTTTTCAAATACTAATGGTGGAAGATCAGAGGGACGAGAAGTGTTTATATGGAATGGGATTGAAGTATATCGAGCAGGAGTAGATGCAGAAGAAGTAGTAAAGATGATGTGCATAAATCCAGCAAAAATGTTAGGTGTGGATGACCGTATTGGAAGTATTGAAGTAGGAAAAGACGCGGATATATCAATTTTTTCAGACCATCCTGTTTGCTCTTATAAAGCTAAGGTTGTCAAAAGTTTTGTAAACGGGGAGGTAATTATCTAATGAAAGACACTTTGATTATAAATGGTACCTTATGTACAATGGTAGGTGATAAACCTTATTTTGAAGGAGATATATTACTTCGAGATGGTAAAATAGTAGATATTGGTAAGGAGCTTACTTGTGAAAATGCAGAAGTGATTAATGCAAAAGGGCTTTATGTAATGCCAGGGTTAATTGATGCCCATACTCATATAGGATTGTTTGACTTTAATGATAGTATGGGAGTAGATGATGCTAATGAGATGACAGATCCTAATACTGCTGCAGTTGATGCAAGATATGGAGTAAATCCATTGGCTAGAGAGTTTAGGGTATCTTATGAACATGGAATTACAACACTTTTAATTACACCAGGAAGTGGAAATGTTTTTTGTGGGCAAGCAATAGCTGCTAAATCATATGGTACTAATATTTTTGATATGACAATAAAAGCCCCTTGTGCATTAAAGATTGCATTAGGTGGAAATCCCAAAAATACATATGGAAGTAGATCTCGCCTGCCAATGACACGAATGGGAGTAGCGCATGTGTTGTGGGACACATTTGCTAAAGCTAAGACTTATATGGAGAATAAAGAAGGTGGAGTAGAACAAGAATATGATGCCAACTTAGAGGCCATAGTACCTGCATTAAAGGGCAATATTCCATGTAAAATCCATTGCACTCAATACGATATGCTCACAGCTATAGAGGTTGCAACTGCCTATGGACTAAGATTTTCATTAGAACATGCGTGGGGTGCAACGGATTATATAGATGAAATTGTTGAAAGTGGATGTGATATCTGTTATGGACCTATTGCTACCTATAGGTCACCAGGTGAGAGGCGCAAAGTTGATATTGAAGCAGTAAAGCTACTGGACGATAAAGGAGTTAATGTAGCTATTATTACAGACTCGCCTATTCTGAGTGAAGAATCACTTTATCATCATATGGGAGAAGCGGTTAGAGAAGGATTGGACTTTGAGAGAGCATGGAAAATGGTTACAATAAATCCAGCAAAAATGATGGAAGTCGATGATAGGATAGGAAGCTTAGAAGTAGGTAAGGATGCTGATGTCATAGTCGCTGAGGGTAGACTTGGGTTGGATACAGATGCTAAGGTATTGTATACATTTATCGATGGAAATTTAGTATATAAAGCATAAGTGTAATAAAATAAGTCAGTATGTAATTAATGCCCCCTACCTCTAAAAATAGAGGTAGGGGGCATTATTTATTTTTTATAAAGAAGTTTCTCTTAAAACTATACCTTCATTTCTCTCAGTTAAAGTTCTAATAGTCCATTCATTTCCGAATAAAACTACAGGATTTCTATCTTTATCTTCAACTAGTAATGTATCCATTGGCATTGAAAGCTTACCATATTTAGAAAGATCATTTTCAATCCAACGCACATGACAGTAAGGTAGTGGATTCATTATTATATCAACACCGTATTCTTGTTTTAGACGATATTCTAAAACCTCAAACTGAAGAACTCCAACTACACCTACAATAAGCTCTTCCATACCAAAATTAGGTTGATTAAATATTTGTAGAGCACCTTCTTCTGATAATTGTGTAAGACCCTTTACGAACTGCTTTCTTTTAAGAGCATTCTTTGTAGAGATTCTTGCAAAATGCTCAGGAGCAAATTGTGGTATACCAGTATATTGTAAATTTGATTGTTTTTCACTTAATGTATCACCAATATTAAATATACCTGGATCGTGTATACCTATAATATCCCCAGGATATGCAGTATCTATTATAACACGGTCTTGAGCTACAAACTGCTGAGGTTGCGAAAGTTTGATTTTTTTGTTTCTTTGTACGTGATTTACAGTCATACCCTTTTCAAATTCACCAGAGCAAATTCGAAGAAATGCAATTCTATCTCTATGATTTTTATCCATATTAGCTTGGATTTTAAATATAAATCCTGAGAAATTATCAGAATTAGGGTCAATATCACCTAAATTACTGCAACGAGGATTTGGTGGTGGTGTTATTTCTAGGAATGACTCTAAAAATGGTTCGATACCAAAGTTAGTAAGAGCACTACCAAAGAATACTGGTGTTAATTCACCATTTAATATTGTATCTAAATCAAAATTATCTCCAGCAATATCTAAAAGTTCAATATCTTCTAGTAGTTTTTCATGAAGAGCATCACCTAATAAAGTATTGAATTTTTCATCAGATATATCTCCAGTTGTAGACTTAGCAATAGATTGTCCATGATTTCCATCATTAAATAGTTCAACTTGATTTTGATGACGGTTAAAGACTCCTTTAAACTCTTTTCCAGAGCCAATTGGCCAGTTTACTGGACAAGAACGAATTCCTAAAACATTTTCAATATCTTCAAGTAACTCAAATGGATCTTTTCCTTGACGGTCCATTTTATTTATAAAAGTGAAAATTGGTATTCCTCTCATTT
>JAVVPO010000087.1:0-9711 GCA_036655715.1 Cellulosilyticaceae bacterium
TACATATTTCCCTTCCGTAATATCTTCTGCAATATTGATACATTGCTGTAAGTCTAGCTTAGCCTTTTTAAGATTTATCGCTAATATATCTAGTTGTTCAATAGCTGCTCCTCTTAAATCACTCCCATAAAAACTAATTTGCTTACTCGTTACCTCATCAAATTCACATTCTTGCATGTTACATTGGTTAAAACCTCTATTTAAGCTACGTAGCTATTATAAATAATTCTATCATGTTCTATTAGTTAGCAGCAAGGCTATATCCATTCCGCACTTTATTCTCCTATGAATAACGTAGCCAAGGGGAGGGGGGAGGATGTCTGAGGGCTTTATTTGGAGCGTTTCGATAAAAGTCTTAGCTTAATTTTCACAGCTGCTCTTAGGATTACTGTTTGAGGCGCACTTTGCCGAGTTTAATCCGTTAGCTGTGAAAATTAGGCTTAGAGTTTTACGAAACACTCCAATAAAAGACCGAAGACATCCTCCCCCCTCCCCTTGGCGGCCCTATTCTCTTACCTTCTATTCCACGCAAAAAAAGAGAGCCAGTCCTAAACCCTAGAACTAACTCTCTCCCATTATTAATCAAATAATTTTGAAACTGATAAGTCTTCATGAATACGTCTAATAGCATCTGCAAAAATAGGTGCTACTGAAATTTCACGAATCTTGCTGATTTTTTTCTCTTCCGGAATAGCTATGGTATTTAATATAACAAGTTCTTCAATAGCTGATTCATCGATTCTTGTCATTGCTGGACCTGATAATACACCATGAGTACAACAAGCATATACTGCTGTTGCTCCTCTTTCTTTAAGTGCATTAGCTGCATTACAGATTGTACCTGCAGTATCAATCATATCATCAATTAAGATAACACGTTTACCTTTTACATCACCAATGATGTTCATGATTTCTGATACGTTAGCTTTTGGTCTTCTCTTATCAATGATTGCTAAAGGTATATCAAGTTTTGTAGCAAATGATCTAACTCTTCCAACACTACCTAAGTCAGGAGATACAGCTACTACATCATCAGTATTATCACCGAATTTTTCAATATAGTATTTTGTAAGAAGAGGCATACCTACAAGGTGATCTAATGGGATGTTAAAGAACCCTTGGATTTGTGCACAGTGAAGATCCATAGTAAGAACTCTATCTGCGCCAGCTGTTTGAAGTAAATCTGCTACTAATTTTGAGCTGATTGGATCACGAGCTCTAGTTTTTCTATCTTGTCTTGCATAACCATAGTAAGGGATTACTGCTGTAATACGTCCTGCTGAAGCACGTTTCATAGCATCAATCATAATAAGTAATTCCATAAGATGTTCATTAGCTGGTGTTGATGTAGGTTGGATGATGAATACATCTGTACCACGAACCTTTTCATCGATTTTTACAGAAGTTTCTCCATCACTAAATCTTAAAATCTCAGATTTCCCTAAGCTAACACCTAGTCCTTTGGCAATTTCAGCGGCTAACTCTGGGTGTGCATTCGCAGCAAACACTTTAATATCAGTGTAATTTCTAATCATTTGATTAAGTCCTCCTTAAAATAAATACGTCCATCAAATCGACAACATTATACCATATTATCAATAAAATGCAAATTTAAAGTTTAATTTTGACGCTTTTTTGTTACCCATCCCTCTTTATTTTCTTGTCTAGCTCTCGCTATTCCAAGACTATCTTTTGATATATCTTTAGTGATAGTAGAACCCGCAGCTGTATAAGCCCCCTCTTCTACAATCACAGGAGAAACAATATTACTATTACATCCAATAAATGCATTATCCTTAATAGTACTTCTATATTTTTTTGTTCCATCATAATTTACAATCACTGTTCCACAGCCAAAATTAACGTTAGAACCTACATCTGCATCTCCTATATAAGTTAAGTGAGATGCTTTCGTCCCATCACCAATTGTTGCATTTTTAACTTCTACAAAATCGCCAATTTTTACATTTTTTCCAATGCGGCTATTAGGTCTAATATAAGCAAATGGCCCTACATGGGTTCCATCATCAATAGAACTATCTGTTATAACACTACACTCTACTTCTACTCGACTCGCTAATAGACTATTTTTGATCTTAGAGTTAAATCCAATATGACAACCCCTGCCAATCTTCGTTGCGCCTTGTATAATGCATCCAGGCTCAATAATCGTATCTTCTCCAATTTCAACACTTGCATCTATATACGTATTTTGTGGGTCAATGAGTGTTACCCCACTATTCATATGTTTTAGGTTAATTCTATTTTTCATAATAGCCGTAAGCTCTGCTAGTTGCTCTCTTGAATTAACACCTAAGATATCTTCTATTTCTTTAATGGCAATAGCATCTACGCTATGCCCTTCACTTAATAAAATCTCTACTGTATCTGTTAGGTAGTATTCTTTTTGCACATTATCATTTGTAAGCTTAGATAATGCAAACTTTAATAGCTTCGCTTCAAAGACATACATCCCACCATTTATTTCTAGGATTTTTTGTTCTTCTTTTGAGGCATCTTTTTGCTCTACGATTCTAACAAATTTGCCATTAGCATCTCTTACAATTCTTCCATACCCTGTAGAATCTTCTACTATCGCTGAAAGTACTGTTGCTGCATTTTTATTATTTCTATGGAAATCTAACAGCTCTTGCACTGTCTCACCTGTAATAAGTGGTGTATCTCCATAAAGAATAATGATTTCTCCATCATCTGGTATAAAATTCATGGCTTGCATAACGGCATGGCCTGTCCCTAACTGCTCTATTTGCATTGCATAAGTTACGTCATCACCTATTGCCTTTTTAACTTCTTCTGCTTTGTGACCTATAATTAAGCAAATTTCTGTAGCTCCTACTTGCTTCGCTGCTTGAATAGGATAATACACCATAGGTTTGCCAAATACTTCGTGTAATACTTTTGAAGTTTCAGATTTCATACGTGTGCCTTGGCCTGCTGCTAAGATTAAAGCTCTCGTATTCATAACTTCCACCCTTTCATTTATGACTTATAATTTCCATTTTCTCATTTTATAAGCATTTATGCAACTCCCCACCCATAAAAAAAGTACTCTTTTAAATAATTCTTTAAAAGAGTACTTTTTTTATTATCCAATTATTCTTCAAATACTGCTACTTCATCTTCTGTAGCATCATCTTCAGAAAGTAAAACCATTTCGTATTTCTCAAGAACTGTCTTTTGAATACGATCTCTAGTCTCTGAATTGATTGGATGTGCTATATCTCTAAATTCACCATCCAAAGTTTTACGGCTTGGCATAGCAATGAAACGACCTTTGTCTCCTTCAATTACTTTGATGTCATGAACTACAAATTCATTATCAAATGTAACAGAAACAACTGCTTTCATTTTTCCATCCTTATTGATTTTTCTTACTCTAATATCTGTGATTTCCATTAGCAAAAACCCTCCTGTTCTAATCTCCAGCCTAGGCGTTTATCCCCATCCATAAGCTATATTTGCAGTATTTTTTTGTAATTTAAATTATATACCATGTTTATACATTAATCAATATTTTTTTCAAAATTCATAATTATAAATTACGTTTTCTACTATTGTATAGTTATTACTGTTAAATTCTACACTCTTATACAATACTTTTTTTAGGTAATACTACAATTTTTTCTTTTGTGCCTATAATTCTTTGCCCATCTGATACATATACTTGTTTATCTAGTATAGCATTCTCAATAACAGCTCCTCTACCTATTGTGCATCCCTCCATAATAATAGAGTTACGTATAACGGTATCCTCCCCAACGAATACTTTTCTAAATAAAACTGAATGCTCAATGGTTCCATTAATGATATCTCCACCACTAATAATACTATTAGATATGTCACAGCTTTCACTAAATTTAGCCGGTGGCTCATCTTTTGATTTAGTGTACACTGGTGGATATTGTTTAAACATAATTTCTCTTACTTCAGGATTAAGGAAGTCCATATTAATATCATAAAACTCGTTAATATCTTTTATGGTTCTCCAGTATCCCTCAAATACATAAGCATAAATACTTAATTTTCTTCTATATCGAATAATAATATCTGCAACTATACTATATCTACCTTCTGCTTCTAACTCTTCTAATAAGTTAATAAGTAGCTCTCTTCCTATTACATAGATTCCCAAAGAAGCGATTGTAGATTGTGGCTCTAGTGGCTTTTCTTCAAATTCTACTACTTTATTATCTTCATTTAAAACTGCAACACCATAATCTTGTAACTGATAGGTCTCAAAATCTTTACATACTAAAGTAATATCTGCTCCCTTTTTTTCATGATATTTAATAATTTTATCAAAATCTATTTTTGCAATTTGTTCTCCTGAAGTAATGACTACATAAGGTTCATTACTTTTCTTAAGAAAATCTATATTTTGATAAATAGCATCTGCTGTTCCCTTAAAACTAAAGGTAGCTGAATTACGCATATGCGGTGTTAATACAAATAACCCTGTCTTTTTGCGTCCAAAATCCCACCATTTAGATGAAGAGATATGGTCTGTTAATGACCTTGTATTATGTTGAGAAATAACTGCTACTTTTTTTATTCCAGAATTACTTAAATTGCTTAACACAAAATCTATAGCCCTGTATAGCCCACCTATCGGCATGGCCGCTACATTTCTATTGTATGTTAATTCTTCAAGTGAATTTCTTTTTCCTCCTGCTAGTACAATTCCTACTGCTTTCATACTCTTCCCCCCTCTAAACGATAAGCGAATGACCGCTCTCTAATCTACTTCCTACATAATCTGCTTCTATTGTTTGTCCACTTATCTCGCAGTTTTTACCAATTACTACGTTATCTGGGATAATAGTTCCTGCCCCAATAACGGTAATACCACTACTATAGATATGTGATTTTTCTTCATGAATTTTATTTTCACCTTGTCCTATATGGGTATTCCCACCTATAATACATTTTTCTGATATGATACATCCTTCAAGCACTGCACCTTTTTTAATGACTGTATCTTGCATAACAATAGCATTTCGAACAATAGCACCTTCTTCAACGACAACACGTGGCCCAAGTACTGCATTTTGGATTTCGCCGTAGACTTCACAACCTTCTGAAATAATTGCTTGTCCAATTTTACTTGTATGGGAGATAAATTCTGGTGGTTGATTGTCTAGAGAAGTGTAAATCTTCCAAAACTCATCGTAAAGATTAAATTCTGGTAAGGTATACGTAAGTTCCATATTAGCTAGCCAATAAGATTCTATCGTTCCTATATCTCTCCAGTAATCATTAAATCTATAAGCATATACAGGTTGTCCACCATCAATCATAGTCGGTATAATATGCTTACCAAAGTCACTTTCTTCGTGTCTTGCATTATCTGTTATAAGTGCTTCTCTTAACTTACTCCATGTAAATATGTAAATCCCCATAGAAGCTAAATTACTCTTAGGCTCTTTTGGTTTTTCTTCAAACTCTATGATGCGGTCTACTTCGTCTGTATTCATAATACCAAACTGATTAGCTTGTTCTATGGGTACTTCCATTACCGCAATTGTTGCATCTGCGCCTTTTTCCTTATGGCTTTCTAGCATTTGGCTATAATCCATCTTATAAACATGGTCCCCTGAGAGAATCAGTACATACTCTGGATTATAAGAATCAATGTATCTTATATTTTGATAAATAGCATTAGCTGTTCCAGAATACCATTCCCCTTGGCTACCTGTTACAAATGGTGAAAGAACTGTTACCCCACCATTAGATCTATCTAAATCCCAAGGAATTCCTATTCCAATATGTTTATTAAGTATTAAAGGTTCGTATTGAGTAAGTACCCCCACAGTATCTATTCCTGAGTTGATACAGTTACTAAGTGGAAAATCTATAATCCTATATTTCCCCCCAAACATTACAGCCGGTTTAGCGATTTCTTTCGTTAACACCCCGAGTCTACTTCCTTGCCCTCCAGCTAACAGCATGGCAATCATCTCTTTTTTGTTCATGCAGCCCCCTCCTAAGTCTTGTTATCTCTATTTATGTATCTATTACATTTTTAATTTTATCACATTATACAGACTTTTACAATATTATCCAGTTCGATATTTTAAAAATAATTAGAATTCTCCTTTTTTTGTTTTAATTCTAAATAAAACAAAAAGGTTTAGTAGAAATCTACTAAACCTTTTTATTGAAGTGAACTATATACTTTCACCTTCTTATCCATCTCATCGATTTCATCTAACCATAATAGGGTTTTGAAATCTTTAATTACTCTATTTTCTGGTTCTTTGGTTGCCATCAAGACACCAATCCCCACTAACTCCGCACTAAACTCTTGAAGGAGGTCACTAATCCCCTTTGCAGTCCCACCTGCCTTCATAAAGTCATCTATAAATAATACTTTAGATTCTCTCTTGATAGATCTAGTTGACAAACACATGGTTTTTATACGGTGATTACTACCAGCTATATAATTCATATAAATTACTGGGCCATCTGTTAGTTTACTCTGTGTTCTTACTACAACCAAAGGCTTATTTAGTGCTCTTGCTGTCATAAGTGCAATAGGAATTCCTTTTGTTTCTACTGTAATAACATAATCTATTTGTGAATCTGCAAACATACTTGCAAGTGCTGTCCCTATTTTTTTACTTATCTTAGGTGAATAGAGTAAATCATTGGTATAGATATATCCACCTGCTATCATACGTTCTGGACTATCTACCATCTCACATAGCTCATCTGTAAATTTCTTAATTTGCTCTACTGTCATAATAGGATCATAGAAAACACCACCTGCTGCCCCTGCTACAGTTTCTATAGTACCTATTTCATAAGTTCTAAACATCTCTTTAATCACGTCTAAATCTTCACTTATAGTAGATTTAGCACAATTAAATAAATCACAGAAATGAGTAAGTGTAAAAATCTGATTCGGGTTTTCTGTAAGAATACTAGAGATCACACCTATTCTTTCGTTCTTTTGTACTTTTTTCATGTGCTATGGGCTCCTTTTTTTCTTTGATACGTCTATAAACTATTATACTCAAACCACCAAGTAATTCAATTCTTTTTATTATAGTCTGTCTGATAATATTTATTTGTGGTTACTACTGTCTTAGTATATAATTATAACTACTTATAGAAATTATAATTATGTATGTATAATTTTTAATAGATTGCTATATGCCTTGCATATATTTTATATAAGTTGATTTTCAACTTTATATTTTAAATAGGTACCTCGAAAGGATTAATTATATGGTGAAAAAAATACATTTTATTGGTATTGGTGGTATTAGTATGAGTGGTTTAGCAGAAATTATGCATGACCGCGGTGTTACGGTTAGCGGTTCTGATATGAAAACTTCTCATGTTACAGATCATTTAGAAACTCTAGGTATTAAAGTCTCTATTTCTCATAGTGCCGCAAATATTACTGACGATTTAGACCTGGTTATCTACACAGCAGCAATTGCTAAAGATAATGAGGAACTCTTGGCTGCCCGCGAGAAGGTATCTAGAGTTCTCACACGTTCACAATTCTTAGGTGAACTTATGAGCTCTTACGAATTCCCAATATGCATTTCTGGGACTCATGGTAAAACAACAACTACTTCTATGTTAAGTGAAGGCCTTATTGGAGCTAACTTTAACCCTACTATTACAGTAGGAGGAATTCTGAATTCTATTGGGGGCAATATTCGCTTAGGTGATTCTAAATACTTTATCACTGAAGCTTGCGAATACTGTAATAGTTTCCTTGATTTCTTCCCTAAAATAGGTATTATCCTTAATATTGAGGAAGACCATATGGATTTCTTTAAAGATATTCATGATATCCGTCACTCTTTTACTAGATTTGTGAATCTTATTCCAGCTGATGGTTTCTTATCTCTTAATGGTAACATTTCTAATAGAGCTGAGTTATTAAAAGATACAACTTGTAAAGTAGAGACTTTCGGACTAACAGAAGACTTTGACTGGTATGCTAAAAATATCGTATTCGATGAGAAAGCTTGCGCAGATTTTGATGTATTTTACAAAGGCACTCTTATGGGACATATAAAATTAAGTGCACCAGGTGAACATAACATACTTAACTGCCTTTCTGTTTGTAGTGTCTGTCACTTCTTAGAGGTTGATATTGAAACACTAAACAATGGGATTGCTCGTTTTACAGGAGCTAATCAACGTTTTGAAATCAAAGGAACTGTTCATGGTGTAACGATTGTCGATGACTATGCTCACCATCCAACTGAGATTGCTGCGACTTTAAGCGTAGCTAATGCGTATCCTCATAATAATCTGTATGTGATTTTCCAACCACATACGTATACACGCACCAAAGCATTCCTCGGCGACTTCGCTAAAGTATTATCTACGGCTGGCCATATCATCGTTACTGATATCTATGCGGCTCGCGAGAAAAACCCTGGTGATATTCATGCACAAGATATCGTAAATGCTATCCATGACTTAGGTCATACTGCACTTTATATGGATGACTTTGAAGCCATTGCAGACTACCTACTTGAGAAGTGCGTTCCAAATGACTTAGTCATCACTATGGGTGCTGGTAACGTCAATCAAATTGCCGATATCCTTTTAGGCAAGTAACTATATCCCTTTACTTTAAGAGCCCTACATCCTATGTTATTGCATTAGGACGTAGGGCTCTTAACTTATCCTCTACCTTTAAGTCATGGGCCCTTACATTGTCCTATCGTCCCTTTTTCATTTCATTCGTAGTATTTTAAGCTCTCCGCTTTATTTTTTCTCCCCCATGATATTTCTATTTTTTTATGATATAATACTAACACAATTCTTTTTAGGAGGTGCCTCACATGGCATATGCAAAATTCATTTCATCTGAGCCTACTACCATTAGTGTTCCTTATTGGTTCATTAAAGATTATATGCCAGCAGCTCTAGGTGGCTACGTGAAGGTATACCTATATCTAGTTGCTACATATACAATGCAAGAAGGCTTAGATTTAAGCGAGACTGCCACGGCACTTGATATGCTTTATTCAGAAGTTATTTCAGCACTTAAGTACTGGGATGGTTTATCTATTATCAGCTTTACTACTTTATCTGATGACGAGTTTGAGATCATAGTAAATTTTGATAAACCCACTGAAGAAAGTAGCCCCACTCAAGTCCTAGAAGCTTCTATACAAACTAATACCTTACCTATTGCTAAAACATACATTCAACAAACAAGACCTAATTATTCTGCTCAAGAACTTAATATTTACAGATCTGAAGATAGGTCTATTACACAACTCTTCCTAATAGCCGAGCAGTATTTAGGACGTTTACTCTCTTCAACTGATCAACAAGTTTTATTTGGCTTATATGATTGGCTCCACATGCCTCTAGATCTTATTGAATATCTCATAGAATACTGTGTATCCAATAATCATACAGCTATCCGTTATATAGAAAAGGTTGCTATTTCCTGGGTAGATATGGGAATACTCACTGTAGATGCAGCTAAGCTCCGTGCAACTAACGATAAAAAATATCATACCATTCTAAATGAACTAGGCCTTTCTAGCCAGCAAATCACAAGTATTCAGAAAGAATATATTGATAAGTGGTTAGATACCTATAAATTAAAATTAGATATTGTCTTAGAAGGTTGTAAAAGAGCCGTTGCCCAAACTAAAAATCCAAGTCTTAAGTACCTAGATGCTATGCTTTCCTCTTGGTATA